>CAZHJN010000009.1:6216-55999 GCA_964532995.1 uncultured bacterium | reverse complement strand
GATTGAGGGGGATTTCAAATCCACCCCAGCCCTCCTTTGATAAAGGAGGGAGAAAGACTATTTCCCCCTTTGAAAAAGGGGGATTAAGGGGGATTTAAGGAAGGAGGAGGAAAAAAAGTTGAGAAGGGAGCAAAAGAAGGAGAGTAAAATAGAGAGAAAAATAAAAATTTTCCCTTTTTCAGGGTTGGGTTATCATATCCTGAAAGGATTTTTATCCAGGAGGAATTATGAATAGAAAAGACTGTCGTTTTGAGGTGAGGAAATATAATGGTGGACCAACTCTTTTCTTGTGTGGTAAACCTACCCACGGCTGGATTATGGGAAGAATTACGGGAATGAAATTGAAAGGAAACCTGATGAGGTGTTTTCAGGACCATCTCTATATATTGAGCATCCCGACGAATGAGTTTGATACACAGATTTTTGAAAAAAACATCAGGGACTTGTTAGGACAGGATAAAAACGCCATTATCCTTTTTCATTTCAGAACTGATAGAATGCCGCAGTGGTGGTTAGAAAAATATCCCGATGAACTGATTCTTTATGATGATGGTGGTAGAAAAGCAGCCCAGTGCGGACCTGAAAAAATAGAAAATCCTTCTCTTGGATCTGAAATATGGCTGAAATACAGCTGCGATACCATAGCCAAACTCACACATTATCTGAAGGAAAAATACCCTGAGAGGTTTCTTGGTTTTTATTTTGCATGGGGAATTTGTGGAGAATGGAATTATTATGGTGAGCCTGATATGAATGACTGGAGATGTTCTGATTTCAGTCCCGCGATGGTCAGGCGCTTCAGAATGTGGTTGCGGCAGAGATACGGTAGTGTTGAGCAATTGCAGCAGGCATGGAATAGGAATGATATAGATTTTGATAATGCCGGTATTCCTGAGAGGATAGAGAGACTTAATACAGATATTGGATTTTTCAAAAATCCTGTAAGAAAAACACAAGTTTCTGACTACTATAGATTTATTGGAGAACTTGCGGCAGATGTACTTATAGATTTCTGCAGAACAGCAAAGGAAAACAGTGATAGCAGCATCATCTGTGGTGGTGGGTATGGTGGCATTATGGATATTAATGTTTGTGCGTATCTTTATTTTGGATTTACCACAGCCGGAGGTATAAAAAAAGTGATTGAATCTCCCCATGTTGATTTTTATTCAACGCCGTACTCATATTATTCAAGAGAAATAGGTGCCGGAGATTGTTCGTATATGTGTGTGACAGAATCCTGGCGGCTTCATAACAAGATTCGTCTCGGGGATAATGATACAAGGACAGTTCTTGCTGAACCTTTCCAGAAGGTTTTCGGCAGACCTGATACTGTAAAGGATTCTATTGAGATTTTGAAAAGAGACTTCGGGCAGCATCTTGTGAGGGCTTCTGGCGGCTGGTGGCAACACAGATGGCTTGATCATCCAGCTCTTATTAGAACCATGGCTAAACTTAACAGAATCAGCGATCTTGCCATGCAATATGATAGGTCTCTTTCTGGAGGGATCGCAATGATTGTTGATGAGGAGAGTCTTCTTTATCAGAGAATGACAAACATGCTTATTTTCAAGTTACTTTATGAGCAGAGAATGAAGGAATTTGGGAGGATTGGAGTTCCATGGCATCTTTATCTGCTGGATGATATTTCACACGAAGAAATGCCTGAATACAAAGTGTATGTTTTTCTCAATGCATTCTTTATGGATGAAAGAAAGAGAAAAATGATAAAAGAAAAGCTTTGCAGAAACAATAATATCCTTGTGTGGATGTATGCGCCTGGTTTTCAGAATGAAGCTGGCTTTTCAATCCAGAATATGGAATTGCTGACAGGGATAAAGATTGAATATAAAAATATCGCAGCAAATGCAGAGATAAAAATTGTTGATTTTTCGCATCCTGTTACAGAAGATATAATCCCTGAAAGTGGAGACAGTTTCTTTGGCGTAAGAAGAATGTTTGAATGGAGTGGAACATCTTCACATGGTCATATGGACCATACGGGAGTCGTGGAGCCTGTGTTTTATGTTAATGATCCGGATGCAAAAATTCTCGGGAAAATTATTTCTATCAACAGGCCTGGTTTTGTGATCAAAGAAATGGAAGGCTGGACTTCAATTTATTCAGCTGCTCCTATGTTGAGTGCAAAGATTTTAAGAAATATATGTCGCTATGCAGGGATTCATATTTACCTTGAAACAGAAGATCTGCTTTATGCAAACAAACATTTTGTTGTGGTTCATACCAAACAGAATGGGAAAAAAATAATAAAATTGCCGGTGAAAGCGGATGTTTATGAAATTTTTGACAACAGAATTATCGGGAAGGGTATCTCTCAATTTGAAGAATATCTACCGGCAAATGTTACAGCCATATATTTTCTGAAATACTGATTTCAGTCAAGCTCAAAAACATATATTTTCAATGCATCATCAAAGCCCAGCCTGACATTGATGAAATAGTGGTCCTTTTCTTCAAAAAATTCTATTTTCTTTTTCCCGATCAACTCTTTTACATGCAAGAGTTTTTGTTTCTTCTTTATAAACATTCTGAAACAGGATGGTTCCTTGAAATATGATGCAATAACACCCATTGCGATTTTTTCGCCTATCAGGGGAAAAAATTCGAATGAAGGAAGAAACCTCGGATCAAAAGGTCTTTTCTTTTCCATAGGTATGTTTCTTGTCCAGTCATCAACAAACATCTCTGCTTTTTCTCCTGCCGCCCATTCAACAAGTTGTGCAAATAGAATATGCGCGAAGTTTCTGACAGATGTTTTATACTGTGGCTTCAGAGACACTCTTGAAGGTATGCCGGCAAAATAAACCAATCTTCCTTTTCTATGCTGTTTTTCTCTTACAATAATTGCAGGACTTCCGTCACAAAACCTGGCAATTATGTTTCCATTCTTTATCGATTTCACCTGTCTTGTATATTTTAAGGAAAATTGAGGCATCATTGTTTCCTGAACACAGATTTTTCTTTTTTCATCAACGATCTTCCTGATGTCATTTATTATCTCGTCGCATATTTCAGGATATTTTTCTAAGGTGAATGTTTTTTCTTTTTCCATCTCTTTCCCTGTTTCAACGCCGCACAATTCCGTTAAAATCCGGCTGTCGAAGAGACTGTTTTCAGGATTGATAAGCCCCATTTCTCCACAAACCACAATATTGCCACCATTTTCGTGATATTGAATAAGATTGATTATCTGTTTTTCACTGATAAAACTTATGTCTGGAAGAATTACAACCCTGTATTTTTCAATTTTTTCACCCAGATAATTGTCAGGAATATATGAATATGGAAGTCCTGTGTGTCTCAATGACTCGGCGCAGGCAAGAGTTCTGCTCACAATGTATGATTCATTTCCCTGTGTCGGAAAAGGAAATCTATAAACCTCAGAGTTGAACCCATGAACAATTCCTGCATATCTTAAGGGTGTGCATTTTGAAAAGTATCTGTCAAAGTTCATACATTTGTGATATGTTTCAAAGGAAGGACTTATCTTCTGGAGATAATATGTGAATGGGGCAATCCAGTTTACACCGCATGCAGCAGGAATTACTGCTGACCAGTATCCATCTTCTTTTCCAAGAGGTCTTCTGAAAACAGGATGAGAAAATGCCTGTACTATTATTTCTGCATCTTTTCCCTCGGGCATAATGCCGGCAAGGAATCTGCACCATTCGCTCAGATAAACCTCGTGAGGATGAAAGGTCAGTGCAAGATCATGAAATGTATAATATGGGTCTGATTCTATTCCATCAATCTGTTCCGCCATGCCCGCAAGTTCTATTCCTGTTACCCATGAGTTTTCACCTGCAAAACCAGCATGGGGACTTGTCATAAATACAGTTCTTATGTTCGGATTAACTGAGTTTATAATCCTTTTCATTTCACCATGAACATCATTCCACCTTTTGAACCTCCAGGAAAGAAATCTTTTCCATAAAGGATTGCTCCAGTCAGGTATTTCAGGCATTTTTTCTCCAGAATCCCTTTCAAAATCAGATCTGCATACATGACAGTAGCAGCCAATCTTCCTGTCATAACCGAGGAATGCTTCGTCATTGACACCTATTGCAACAATTCCCGGATATGTCGCAATTTTTCTGAGAAAAGAAAAATATCTTTCTTTAAAAACGGGATTAAATGGACACCCCCACATTATTGAATGGGACGAAATATCTTCTGAAGGATTCACAAGAACCATTGTCTGGTCAGGATGATTTGAAAGATATTCCTCCTGATATTTCATAAAACCAGTGTATACATAGACCCTGAGATTTCTTTTTGTCGCTTCTTCGCAAAACAGACGCAGTTTTTCTTCTTCTCCAATACGTGGGAAAAAACCAGCGATTTCATATTTTAATTCTTTTATCTCATCAAGAGTTTCCGGCACGTTCACATTATGCCATGGGTGGATCAAAGCAACCCTGTGTATCGTCCTTTTTGTTTTTCCCATATTAATCCCCCTGATAATAGTTCAATGTTCAGGTGCATTCTGAAATATAGCGAAGACGTCTCTGATGTTTAAGAATTTCGCTTTTGAGAACAGATGGATTCCATCCGTCAGCGCATGCAAATTCATGCAGTTTTTTCAGGATCCGGCGAAAATTTTCTTTGGACGCAAGATTTTTCCATTCTCCAGGATCATCCTTCAGATTGAACAGTGCCGGTGGAAGGGTATCTCCAAAACACGCTTTCCAATCACCGTATCTGACCATTCTTATTGGTTCCGTTATCCCAACGCTGGCATAGTCAGCCAGCACTATTCTTTCTGGAAATGTCTCCTGTGGATTTTCAAACAAAGAAAGCAGAGATTTGCCTGGCAGGGGTTCAAGCCAGGGTAACTGTCCAGTTAAATCAAGAAATGTCGGCATAAAGTCAATCTGGGAAACAGGAGCATTGCAGAACTTACCCGCTGATTTTCTATCAGGGGTTCTGACTATGAGTGGTATGCGAATGCTGTGTTCAAAAAATGTCAATTTTGACCAGAGTCCGTGTTCTCCAAGCGATTCACCGTGGTCAGAAAGAAAGATAAAATATGTGTCTTCATCGAGTCCAAGACGTTCAAGTTCAGCCAGTAATTTCCCAATCTGTTCGTCAATAAAAGAAACCATTGCATAATAACACCTTCTGGCTTCAATAACCTGATGATCTGAAACACCGTCTGAACTCAGTCCAAGAAACTGTCTTATGCTTCTGAATATTTCAGGGATAAAGTCTTCGCAGGCACCTGAGTCAGGTGGTATTTCCGGCAACGGGATATCTGTGTTTCTATAAAGGTTATAGTAATAATGAGTGATTTTGAACGGGAAATGCGGGAGTATAAATCCCACCATCAGGGCAAAGGGAGTTTTCTTATCTCTTGCAAAAAAATCAAGTTTCCTTATTGCGGCTTCGCAGACATTTCTGTCATGTCTCTGATATGCTGTCTCATCATCCACAGGACTTGCATTCCCGATAGCTTCAAGCATTACTTTACTCCGTTTTTCATTATCCCAGAAGCCATATGAACGAACAGGATTGGATTCAGGATAGATGTGATTTTCAAACCCATGCAGCTGGTCATCGCCGACAAAGTGCATTCTTCCTGAAATGACTGTTCTGTATCCGGCATGCTTCAGTGCATGCGCCCATGTTGGAATTGATGAGCTCAGTGGATCCCCGAGTTCCCAGACCCTGTGCTGGGGAGTATAGAGTCCGGTCATGAAACTCGCTCTTGCAGGCGTGCACATTGGATATGCAGCATAAGCATTTGTGAATACCATGCCTTCTGCTGCAATCTTATCAAGACAGGGAGTTTTTACTGGATGATAACCAGAAACACCTGTTGCATATGCAGAATATTGATCAGCCATTACAATCAGGAAATTCGGCAATTTTTTTTTTCACGTTGTCAGTCAATGTGGAATACTTCTTCAAGGTCTCTCGAAACAGGGCTGTTATCAGGATTTGATGGCATAATCTCTTTCATATAAACCCACCATTTCCTGCAGACAGATGTCCGGGCAATTTTATTCCAGGTTTTCTTATCCTCTATTTCTATATAACCAAAAAGTGTGAGCGTTTTTCTATCAAGGAAGATGGAATAATTCCTTCCGCCATGTCTGCGAATTTCTTCTTCAAGTTCCTTCCAGATGGGGTTGTGCCTTCTTATGTATTCTTCTTCTTTGCCGGGATACACGCTCATAACAAATGCTTTTCTTACCATCATTTCTCCATTTCAGAATTTAAAATCCCCCACATTTTTATGATTCTTTCCTCTGTATTTGTGTCTTTTAGAAAGTTGACAAATTCAGAATGAATCTGTTTTGCTTTTTCCTTGTTTTTCGAAAAGATATTCTTTTTCTGATGTGGATCTGAAGGCAGGTAGTATAATTCCGGCTCAAGGTTTCTGCTCAACCTTTTCTGAATCCTTACCTGTCCATCAACAATTCTTGTGATGTATTCTTTATCGTCCGGTGTTTCAAGTCCATATATAAAAACCCATCCATCTTCTGTTGTAATTGTGACCTTCTGGCCTCCTGGTGAACCATTGATTATTGATGGAGCACTTGCTGCGAAATTTCTTATCCTTCTATTTTTTTCTATAAGCGGTAGCATTGATTTACCATCTATTTTTGGAAGTTCCCTGATTTTGGCAAGTTCCAGGATCGTTGCTGTAATATCAGGAACCTGAACAAAACCTTTGATTCTTTTTGGTTTGATGCCCGGTATATAAATCAAAAGAGGAATGTGTGTTACCTCTTCATACAATGGAGCAAGCCCCTGAAAATTTTCTGTGATGATGCTTTTTCCCATCAGGTTATGTTCTCCGTGGTAGAACCCATGGTCAGTGGTAAAGATAACCACTGTATTTTCAAAAAGTCCAAGGTCCTCTATTTTCTGGAATAACCTGCCCACCCATCTATCAACAAGGGTTACCTCTCCTGCATAATGAGCCCTTATGTGCTTAATTTCTCTTTCCGTCAGGTAATCAACCGGACCATAGACTGGATAGATAACCTCTTCTCCATCATAGTTTTTATCATACATATCCACATAATAATGCGGTGGATCCCATGGTTCGTGCGGGTCAAATGTGTCAACATAGAGAAAAAACTTTTCTCTGTAATTTTTTTCAAGCCACATACAAGCCTGTCTCATAGTCCGGGCGCAGAAATAATCTTCTTCTGATCTTCGCAAAAGGTTGTTTCTCAACATCTGTTTGACTCTTTCCGGATTTCTCAATTTATGCGCAGCGCACGGAAGTTTTATGTCCACAGGGTCAGTGGTTAACGGGTCTCCTTCCTGTCCTCTGATTTTCAGCCAGGCTGAAAAACCGCGCTGATAATTATAGCCAGGCGCTGTTGTATGAGGGGTGTCAGCAATGAACATTGAAAGATAACCATGTTTTCCAAGTATTTCTGAAATCACAGTTTCTTCTGGTGTCAGTGGTGACCAACCTGAATATGTGAATATAAATCTGCCGGTAAACAGGTCCCTTCTGTGAGGTATTGTAGGAAAAGAACCAATGTAAACATTTTCAAAAATCAGTGAAATTTTTGCAAATTTATCAATATATGGAGTTGAAATCCAGTTATTTCCGTAACAGCCAAGATGATCTCTGCGCAGTGTATCCGATACAACAACTATGACATTCATCTGAACCCTCCTGTATTGAAAACAAAATCAAATAAGGCTTTTATCAGAATAAACAGGTGAACCACGATAGAACGTACACAGGACCTTGCCGGTAAGTTTTCTGCCAAGAAACGGAGTATTTTTGCTTGATGAATGGATACATTCTTTCGTGAGAATCCACTCTTTTTTCGGATCAAATATAAAACAGTTTGCTTCACCTCCTTCAGATATTATATTTGGTTTAATTTTAAGTATTCCTGAAGGTCCAAGAGTTAATTTTTCAATGATTTGAATGGGTTTAAGCCCGTATCTGGTGAGTGTCATTACGAGGGGTACAGCGGTTTCAAATCCTATCATACCAAAGGGCGCATTTTCAACACCTGAACCCTTTTCTTCTTCTGAATGAGGAGCATGATCTGTCACTATCGCATCTATGACATTTTCCTTGATACCCTTTATGAGAGCGTTTATATCTTCCTGGGTACGAAGCGGCGGACTCACCTTTGCATTTGCATCATAGTTTGCAAGAGCATCTTCTGTTAGAACAAGATGATGCACCGCTACTTCGCATGTAATATTCTTGAATTTTTTTCTGGCTTCTTTTACAAGTTCAACAGATTTTTTTACAGTCAGATGAGCAAGATGAAGATTTGCTTCTGTGAGAATTGCAAGAGAGATATCCCTGTAAACCATAATATGTTCTGCTTCTGCAGGGATTCCCCTCAGTCCAAGTTTTGTGGAGAGGGTTCCTTCATTCATAACTCCATTTTTCGCAAGAATCTGGTCCTCGCTGTGAGAAACAACTATTTTGCCCCATGGTTTGCTGTATTCAAGAGCCCTTCTGAATATTAAACTATCCATAACGCAGCTTCCATCATCAGAAAAACCAACAACGCCTGCTTCAGAAAGTTCTCCCATGGGCGAAAGAGACGTGCCTTTTCTTCCAGAAGTAACTGTTCCATAAGGCAGGACCTTTATTGGAGCTTTTCTCGCTTTTTCAAAGATGTAACCTGCAACAACCCTGTTATCTACAGGAGGTTCAGTATTAGCCATGCAGCAGATTGTTGTGAAACCACCACTGGCAGCAGAAATACTGCCTGAAAGAATGGTTTCTTCCTCTTCATTCCCGGGTTCACGAAGATGGCAGTGCATATCAATAAGCCCTGGAATGAGCCATAGCCCTGTTCCATCTATTGTTTTTGTCGATTTTTTTGCAATATTTCTGCTGATTTGAGAAAAACTGGTTCCAGAGATTAAGACATCTCTGATTCCATCTGTCCTGCTGGCCGGATCTATCACGCGAATGTTTTTTATAAGTAGTTCCATCTCAATAATTTTAAATCAGTGTGAGCAAATTTACAAATCACATAATAAACTGAGATAGATACTTTTTGCCAATTATGAAACCTTCTTCCCTTCCAACAGCGTTATCCTCGTGCTCTATGCTGATAACTCCATTATAACCGGTTTTTCTGAGGCGACTGATATACTGACCCCAGTTGATTCTGCCAAACCCTGGAATTACATATCTCCACCATCCCTTTTCCTGATTACCAATTCTCTTTAGCAGTTCTTCTTTGATTTCACAATCTTTGGCATGGGTATGGAAGATGCGAGGTGCAAACTCATCAACAGCTGAAAGATAATCTATGCCCTGATGAACAAGGTGCGATGGGTCAAAGTTAAGTCCAAAGTTTGAATCAGGTACCAGTTCAAAGAGTTTCTTCCAGTGTTCAAGATGCTGGATATTTGTGGCAAACCAGTTTTCAAGCGCGATTTTGACATTATGCTTTGCTGCGAATGAGCAAATTTCCCTGAAATAGGGTGCTGCGTCCTCTTCAATTGTCTGCAATTTAGTTTTTCCAGCAAGCGGCATTCCCGCTATTGTGCAAACAACATCAACGTTGGTCAATTCAGCAACGAGAATCAGATTTTTCAGATGTTTTTTTATCTTTTCTCTTTCTGCTGGTTCAGGGGCTAAAACATTTGCATAACACGCATAACTGGATGGTTTTATTCCGGTGGACTGAAAAAGATTATTGAGTTCTTTCCCTGAATCTGCCAGTACCTGCTCTGGAATGATATGACCTGCGCCTGGAACAGAGATAATTTCAACTTTTGAAAATCCGTTTCCGGCTGCAAATTTTAAAACATTCTCAAGAACTTCTTTTATAAAAGGCGATGTGAGAAATCCTATTTCCATGTTTCCTCCCCATTGAAAAAAAAGAATATACCTGTTTTCTGAAAAAGTCAAAAACATTTGTGGAGAAATTTCATACGCGCTTAACATTTTTTATCAGAAATTATGAAACTTGACATATAAATCTGATAGGTTATACTAATTCTACGGAATAAGTAGAATAAAAAGGAAAAACAATGTTTTTATCAACACGCGTCAGATATGGAGTGAGGGCTTTGATTGAAATAGGGATCCTGAATAAACCGGTTCTTCTCAAAAATATCAGTGCAAAACAGGATTTATCATTGAAGTATCTTGATCATATTTTTACCAGATTGAGGACAAAAGGGATTATAAGAAAGATGAAGGCAAAAAAGGGAGGTTATCTGCTTGCAAGAAAGCCACAGGATATCACGCTTTATGATATTATTGATGCACTGGAAGGTACAGTTACACTTGAATGCCTGCGGGATAAAGAATTGTGTCCGAGGGCTGATCACTGCGGCGCAAGAATTGTATGGTACAGGTTGAATGATAAAATAACACAGGTACTGAAAAGTATAACCCTTGAAGATTTTATCAATGAACACAGGAAAATTAACGGCTCCAGAGAACCTATTACTTTTTCAATTTGAAGAATTTAGAAATGACCGGAGGACAGATGAAGACCATAGAGGAGATTAATGAAAAAATAAAGAAGGGCCAGGCAGTTGTTGTTACCGCTGAAGAGATGCTCGGGATTGTAAGAAAAAAAGGTGAGGCAAAAGCCGCAAAAGATGTTGATGTTGTGACAACCGGAACATTTGGGCCAATGTGTTCAAGCAGCATCTATCTGAACTTCGGCCATCCGGCTCCAAGGATAAAAATAGGTGGTGGGACATGTTTTTTAAATGGTGTCCCTGCTTATACTGGACTTGCTGCGGTGGATGTTTACCTTGGAGCAACTGCTATTCCGCCCGGAGATCCAGGAAATCTTCATTATCCCGGTGAGTTCAGTTATGGCGGTGGATATGTTATTGAAGAACTTGTCAGCGGAAAGTCTGTTTTACTTGAAGCAACATCGTGTGGTACTGATTGTTATCCCAGAAAAGAAATAAAAACTTATTTTTCCTTAAAGGATATTAATGAGGCAATTCTTTTCAATCCTCGAAATTGCTATCAGAATTATAATGTCGCAGTAAATTCTTCAGACAGGATACTTTACACATATATGGGGGTTCTGAAACCAAAATTTGGTAATGCAAATTTTTGCTCGGCAGGCATTCTTTCGCCCCTTTTGCGGGATCCAGAGTATTATACAATCGGGATAGGCACAAGAATATTTCTTGGTGGCGCAACAGGCTATGTCGCCTGGCACGGTACCCAGCACAACCCATCAGTTGATAGAACAAAGGAAGGGTTTCCAAAAAGACCGGCAGGCACCCTTGCTGTTATTGGAGACCTAAAACAGATGAGTGCAGAGTACTTAAGAGGCGCATCTTTTGTGGGATATGGAGTGACTTTTGTTGTTGGAATTGGAATTCCAATTCCTGTTATTGATGAGAAGGTTGCATTCTGGTGCGGGGTTCCAGCAGAGAAGATCTTTGCACCGGTTGTTGATTACAGCAGCAGTTACCCTGAAAGAAAGCCAGATGTACTGTGTGAGGTTAGTTATGCTCAACTTTTTTCAGGAAGTATTGAAATAGGTAAACAGAAAATTCCTGCCGGTTCACTTTCAAGCTTTTTCATGGCAAGAAAAATTGCAGAAACTCTCAAGAACTGGATTTCATCAGGAAAGTTCAAACTTACAAATCCTGTGGCTAAACTGCCGGGAAAGGAATCAGGGATAAAAATTAAGGGTTTTGAAATAAAGGAGAAACATCAATGAAAATAAGCGAGAGGGTTGTTTTAAAATTTCCAAAGGAACTTGTGGATAAACCAACAATTTCCACGCTTGTGAGGAAATACGACATAGAATTTAATATTCTTCAGGCTCAGGTTCTTCCTCAAAAAGAAGGGTTGATGGTTGTTGTATTTACGGGCGAGGAAAATATTGTCAAGCAGGTTTTGAAGGATCTTAAAAATCAGAATGTTGTGCTTCAGAGGTTGAAACAGGATATTGTTAAAGATGACAGAATATGTACGCATTGCGGTGTGTGCATAGGGCTGTGTCCGACAAACGCTTTTTACTATGATCAGTCCACAAGAAAAGTTTTATTTGATTATGAAAAGTGCATTACCTGCATGCTGTGTGTTAAGGGTTGTATGGTCAGGGCAATAAAAATCAAATTCTGAAACAAAGGGGTGGATATGATATATCTTGACCACAATGCGACAACTCCATGTGATATTGAGGTTGTTGATGAAATGAAAAAATGGCACAGTGAGTTGTTTTTTAATCCTTCCTCAATCTATACTCCTTCTCAGAAGACAAAACAGGCTATTGATGAGGCAAGGGCAAAAATAGCGAAATTTCTTGATGCTTTACCAGAAGAAATAATTTTCACCTCAGGTGGTACAGAGAGTAATAATACAGCAATTATCGGTACGGCTCTTTTAAAAAAAAATCAGGGCAACCATATTATCACTTCCCTGATAGAACACCATGCGGTATTGAATACCTGTAAATTTCTGGAAAAGCAGTTTGGATTCCAGATAACTTATCTTCCGGTTGATAGATATGGCCTTGTTGATCCAGATGATGTGAAAAAGGCAATCACAGATAAGACAATTCTCATCTCAATAATGGGTGCAAATAATGAGATTGGAACGATTGAACCTGTTGAGGAGATTGGAAAAATCGCCAGAGAAAATGGAATAACATTTCACTGTGATGGGGTTCAGCTTGCTGGAAAAATTCCGGTTTCAATGAAGAAAATGAATGTTGACTTTTTCTCACTCTCAGGACACAAATTCTATGGACCAAAAGGTACCGGTATTCTCTATGTGAGAAAGGGAACAAAATACAGACCTATATTATACGGCGGTCATCAGGAAAAAGGATTAAGACCAGGAACTGAAAACGTGCCAGGAATAATGGGTCTGGCAAAGGCATGTGAGATCGCTGAAAGAAAAATGGCAGAAGATTCATCAAAAGAAAAAGAACTCAGGGATAAACTTGAAAAAATGTTTCTTGAGAGAATTCCTGAAATGATTGTTAATGGGCATCCTGAGAAGAGGCTTTATAATACGCTGAATATATGCGTCAAGTACGTGGAAGGAGAAAGTATGCTGCTTCATCTTGACTTTGAAGGGATATGCGCCTCTTCTGGTTCTGCATGCACTTCTGGTTCTCTGGAGCCATCTCATGTGCTTCTTGCTCTGGGTATACCACCGGAGGTTGCACATGGTTCTTTGAGATTCAGTCTTGGAAGAGCAAATACCATGGCAGATATAGAAAAGACAGCAGAAGTGTTGCCTGGAATTGTTGAAAAACTCAGGAAGATTTCGCCTTTCTGGAATAAAAAATGACTATTTTGGATGAAATAAAGAATCTGAAAAAAGAAAAGAACGCTGTTATTCTTGCCCACAATTATCAGATTCCAGAGATACAGGATATCGCTGATTTTACCGGAGACAGCCTGGAGCTTGCTAAAAAAGCTTCTGAGATAAAAGATTGCAACATGATTTTTTTCTGCGGTGTGAGATTTATGGCAGAGACAGCAAAGATATTGAGTCCTGAAAAAAGGGTTTTTCTTCCAGCAAAAGATGCAGGTTGCCCCCTTGCTGATATGGCAAAGGTTGCGGATGTTATGGAGATGAAGAATAAATATCCTGAAGCCTGGGTTGTTTCTTATGTTAATACATCCGCTGAGGTTAAGGCGATTACCGATGTTTGCTGCACTTCATCAAATGCAGCAAAGGTGATTGAGAATGTGCCTGTTGATTCAATCATCTTTCTGCCGGATAAAAATTTAGGTTATTTTGTGAAGAAGCAGGTACCTGAAAAAAAACTGATTTTATGGGACGGTCATTGTTTTGTCCACAGGATGTTCAAGATGGAAGATCTAAAAGCAGCAAGAGAAAAATATCCAGATGCCGAAATTATTGTTCATCCTGAATGTGATCCTGAAATTCAGGATAACGCTGACTGTATTCTTTCAACATCAGGGATGCTCAAAAGGGCAAAAGTTTCAACTGCGAAAAGATTCATCATAGGTACTGAAGAAGGACTTATTCATAGATTGAAGAAGGAAAATCCTGATAAAGAATTTTTTTCTCTCGGCGCAGGAAGGGTTTGTTTTAACATGAAAAAGACAACGGTTGAAAAACTTAAAGATTGTATGAAAAATGAAAACAATGAAATTATTCTTTCTCAGGATATTATGGAGAAAGCAAGAAAATCTCTGGAGGCAATGATCAGATATATTTGAGGAGAGAAAAATGTACAGCGAAAAATTGATGGACCATTTCAAAAATCCAAGAAACATGGGAAGAATGGAAAATCCAGATGGCATAGGAAAAGTTGGAAATCCTGTTTGTGGTGATGTTATGTGGATATATATAAAGGTGAAAGACAATGTAATTGAAGACATTAAGTTTGAAACATTTGGTTGTGGAGCAGCAATTGCAACAAGTTCTGTGATAACAGAACTGGCAAAAGGTAAAACCCTTGAAGAAGCAGAAAAAATCACGAACAAGGATGTGATTGATTTCCTTGAGGGGCTGCCGCCATTGAAAAAACACTGTTCTCTTCTTGCTGAACAGGGTCTGAAAGCTGCAATTGAAGATTATAGAGAAAAAAATAGGATTAAATAAACCATACGGGGGTAATAATGAGTTCAGATGAAAAGGTGAAGGAAAAAGTGGAAGAAGCTTTGAAAGAGATTAGAGGCTTTCTTAATATGGAGGGTGGGGATTGCGAGCTTGTTGAAGTTTCCGGCGATACCGCAAAGGTAAAACTTACAGGAAGCTGTGCCGGCTGTCCTTTCGCACAGATAACCTTGAAAATGCGGGTTGAGAAGATTATAAAAGACAGGGTTCCTGAGATAAAAAATGTAATAAATGTTGAAGAATGACAATAGAAAAAGAGAAAAGAAGGCTTGAGCAGATTCTAAAAGAAAGTCGAAAAGTTCTTGTGGCTTATTCCGGTGGGGTTGATAGTACATTTCTGCTCAAATTTGCAGCAGATTGTCTGGGAGTTGAGAATGTTGGCGCTTTAATAGAAAAAGCAGAAGTATATCCTGATTCAGAGATTGAGTTTGCTAAAAAATTTGCTGAATCCGCAGGAATAAAAACCTTTGTCTTTTCTTCAAAAAAACTCTCTGATAGAAAATTTGCTGAAAATCCCGAAGACAGATGTTTTTATTGCAAGAAAGACCTTTTTTCAAATATGGTTAAGATAGCAAAAAAAAATGGTTTTGATGTTATTGCAGATGGTTCAAACGCTGATGATATCTCTGATTACAGACCGGGAAATAAAGCAAAGTCAATGTATGGTGTAATTTCACCTTTGCAGATGGCAGGACTGACAAAAAAAAATATCAGGGAACTGTCAAAGAAAATGAAACTTCCAACCTGGAATAAACCCCAGATGGCATGTCTTGCTTCAAGAATTCCATATGGAGAAAAAATTACAGTTGACCGCCTTAAAAGGATTTTGCTCGCAGAAGAATACCTGAGAAAACTTGGTTTTAAGATTGTAAGAGTAAGGGATTATGACAGTTTGTGCAGAATTGAACTTAACCCTTCCGAAATTAAAAGACTGATCCAGTTAAAGGAAAAAGTTGTAAAAAAACTTAAGAAAATCGGTTATCTTTACATAACAGTGGACCTGGAAGGATATAAAACAGGCAGTATGAATAAACTTCTGACAGTCTGATATTTTTTAATGGGAACAATCCAAGGAATAATCAAAGAAGCATGGAATCTTTTTTTCACGATGAGTCCCTATCTTCTGGTTGGTTTTATCGTCGCCGGTTTTTTAAGTTTTTTTATAAAGAAAGAGATTATTTTCAGGCATCTTGGAAAACCCGGTTTTCTTTCTGTTTTTAAGGCTGTTTTGTTTGGAGTTCCACTTCCGATCTGTTCGTGCGGTGTTATTCCTCCTGCAGCAACACTTCATAAATCCGGTGCAAGTAATGGATCTGTCGTTGCTTTTCTTATTTCAACCCCGACGACCGGTATTGATTCAATTATTGCTACATACGGTCTCCTTGGCGGAATTTTTATGTTTTTTCGTCTGGCTGCCAGTGTATTTATCGGTCTTATTGCAGGGATTATTATTGATGTTTTTCAAAAGAATGAAAAAATTTCAAAAAAAACAGACTTTCAGAGGGATTTTTCCTGTTAGGAATTGACACCACTTGAAGGACTGAAATACGCATTCACAGAACTTTATGCTTCAGTGGCAAAATGGATATTCTGGGGAGTTCTGATAGGTGGAGCCATTTCATATCTTGTTCCGGATGGTTTTCTTTCAGGGAAAATCGGCAGTAGATATCTTGAATATTTTTTTATGCTTGCTGCAGGGATACCTCTTTATGTGTGTGCGACAGGTTCAATTCCGATTGTTGCATCTCTTATTGCAAAAGGAATGAGTGCCGGTGCAGGATTGATCTTTTTTAATAACAGGTCCTGCAACCAACACAGTTACAATGCTTTTTGCCGGAAAAACCCTTGGAAAAAGAGATTTTTTAATCTATATAAGTTCTATAGTTATAGGCGCTTTGATTGCGGGTTCTATTCTTGACACTTTTATAAGCAATTTTAATATAGATTTTTCCAGACTTTCACATTCGCATGCAGATTTTTCATTTATTTCATACATTTCTTCCTTTGTGCTTATTCTGTTTGGAATAAGACCTGTCATAAATTCAATAAGAATGAGATATACACGCGGGGTTTACTGCTTTGTATTCAGTGTTCCTGATATTTCCTGCAATAGCTGCGCGGAGAGGATAAAAAGTAAAATTAATGCTGTGGAAGGAATCACAGCTATTGGTGTTGATGTCAAAAGAAAAAAGCTTAAAGTTTGCAGTAATCTTGATAACAGAAAAGAATTAAAGGATATTCTGGCTTCGATTGGCTATCCGGTTGTGGATGAGCTTTAGATGTGATCAAGATACCACCAGTAGAACTGAGATGGCAGGAAATTTTTCAAAAAATCAGGGACTTCTGTTAAAAAAGGACCAAAAAGAATCCTGACCCATTTTTTTTCATCAAATTCAATCAGTTTTTCGCCCTGACCGACGACCTCTTTCGTTTCTGTTATTTTCATTCGGTATTCATCCTGAAAATCCTTTCCGAATAAGAATTGCAGAGTGTCTTTGAAGGAAAGAATCTTTATCATAAAAAAGGGTTCAATTCTGAACCAGCTGGCATGTTTGAGCAATAAATTTGTTTGCGGTATATTGCCGGGGAAAAAAACATTGACATTGCCGGAATTCCATCTCTTTAAAAGTGAATAGATAAGACTGCACCACAATTTTTCACATCCTCCTATCTCCATAATCCTTCTTTCTGTTCTTTCTCCAATTGCGACAGCATAGGCAAAATCAGTTTTTGTTTCAGTGTAATAAAGTTGCGTATGAATTTTTTCATCAAAGATTTTTTTGAGCCAGAAAATAGTTCTCTGCGCATGGCAGGGAAACTTTTCATAGGATTTTTTTATTTTTTCAAGGGTTTTAACTGAACCATCGTATCTGAAAATTGGAATAATTTCTGTCATTCCAGATTTTTCAAAAGATCTCTGGGTGAGACTGATTACAGCATTTGTTCCACATGTTTCATATCCCCAGAAATTATATCGCTGCCTGTCACCGCCCAGAATTGAAAACGAATAATCCCTTTTTTTCATCTCTTCTATACAGAAATCCATCAATGCCTTCATGTATCCTTTATTTCTAAAATCAGGATGAGTTGAAACACTGCCGATACCCCCGATTGTCGTTTTTCTTCCATTTAACACGATCTCCTGCTGGAAAATTCCAACAAGAGATGCGATTCTGCCATTTTCTCTGATGATAAAAAAATTATCATAATCAAAGGTTTCGGCTGACATTTTCTGTGGATAATTCAGATAAAAAAATCCTCTTGAATGGTCAAAGGATTCTTCAAGAAACTGCATTAATGCATCAAACTCTTTTTTTGAAGGATTTTCAATCTTTATCATATTTTGCATTTGTTTCAAGCATTGTCAGATAATTTTCAAGCGGAACATAATTCGGTATTGAGTTGCTTGAACCAAGAGCATAACCACCTTCCATTCCATAATTTTGTATTCTGTTTTTCACAAGAGATTCTATATCCTGTTTGGTACCTGTTGCAAGTGTGTGAACACGAACATTTCCTATGAGAGCAATTCTTTTTCCAGCGCGTCTTCTTACTTCTTCTATATCCATTGACTCCGGTTCTATAGGATGGAGTGCATTGAATCCTGAGTCTATAATTGTCTCAAGCATTTCATACAGATTTCCATCTGAATGGTAAAGAAAAATTTTTCCTGATTCTTTGATAGGGCCTGACATCTTCTTATAATAAGAAAATATTTTTTGTTTCAACCACGCTGGCGGCATAATGGTACCGGTTCTATAGGCAATGTCATCAGGACACCATATCCCACCGACACAATCAAACTCAAGCATCCTCTCGCAGAATTTAACCTGAATTTCTCCAATTATGCTTATGAGATGGTCCACAAGAGCTTCATTATCCACGCTCATCATCACAAAGTTTTCAAACCCGAGCAGCATCCATGTCGCAACAAAAATTTTTCCACATACGCCAAAAACCTTCATTCCATCCGGCAGATTTTCTTCTGCAATCTCAAAATCCGAAAAATCTGCTTTTTTTACATCCGGCCAGGGAAACTTATCTATATCCTTTTTTGATTTTATGATACCTGTGTGTTCTTCTGCCCATACCCGGGTGTCTTTTCCTTTGAAATGTTTTTCAGGCTCGTCCAGAACAAGTTCTTTATTGACTGTGCCGGCTGGATCAACCATTCCTTTGCTTATCCAGATATAGTCATATCCCGCTCTGTGCCTGAATTCAATTTCATCCTTAACCGAGACAACTTCTTTTTTCAGATAGGATTCTTTTATCTCTCTATCTATTACAAATTCCATATTCGGAACACGGCGATTCTTTTTCCATAAAAGTGTATTTCTTAAATTTTCAAAATCAGGTTCAAATCCCCAATCGTTCATTGATAACTCCTTTTTAATTGGACAATTGTGTAAGGTCCGTCAGGTATAACCGCAATTTCAGTATTTTCTCCAAATTCTTTGAGAGCTGCTCCAATTGCATCCGATATGTTATCAAAAGGAATTGCCTTACAGAGTTCTGCATCATCATGCGATAAACCTGAGACAAGAAATATGCGGGCTTTTCTCAGTACATGAACAAAGGGCTGAATTCCCCACTGAAGATCTTGAAAATATCCGGGCTGCATGATTTTTTTTATAAACAGGTCAGGATCCTTCAATTCAATAAGAAGTTTTTTGAATTCTTCATTTCCGATACCATCGCAACATTCTGAAGCGCTGATGATAATACCACCTTCTTCAACTATATCAAGCACAGCCACCATTCCCTTTGATGACTGATAAAAATCCCTGTCAAGTGGATAACCACCGTTTGTTGTTATCACAATTTTGTATTTTCTATCTGAAAATACTGTACTTGTTTTCCTGCAGAAATCAACACCATGCATAAATGCTTTTTCTAAATCACCTGAGAAAACACCTGTAATTTCACCTTTTTTGTTTATCGTGACATTGACGATAAAATCAACGCCTGCTTTCTTTGCAAATTCAGTGGCAAAGGCATGGCATTTATTGTTTTCAATAACCCCTGGCTTTGTATCCGGATGCTCAAGAAATTCAGCGCCATGAAATATCTTCATTGTTTGCATTCCGGCAATACCAGGACATACTCCTTTTCTGCCGCCCGAAAAACCGGCAAAAAAATGTGGCTCAATCATTCCTGTTACTATTTTCAAATCTGCTTCAAAGTACTTTCTGTTGACAAAGAAATCTGAGTTTTCAATTCTCACCAGATCTGAATCATCCTTTGCGCAGTGGTCATAAATACGAAACCTTTTTATAATTTCTTCACCGACAAGTTCAATCTTTTCTTTCTCTGTTGTTTTTCTGTGGGTGCCATTGCCGATGAGTATGAAAATGTTTTCATCAGGCATACCGCAGAGTTTTAACCGATCAATAATAGCCGGTAGTATCATCTTGTTCGGCACTGCCCTTGTATGGTCAGAGATAACTATACAGACCTTTTTTGGTTTTTTGAGTTCCACAATTTCTGAGAGAGAATTACATCCAATAGGGTTTATTAATGAGTGTTTTACGGCTTCTTCAGGGTTTTCAATTTCTGGAACATTCTGCGGTTCAAATACTGCGAAATTGCCTGGATGGTCAATGACAATTCCTGATCTTCCATAACTGAGGCTAATCATCCTTTTCACCGAACAAAAATTCAAGAGTGTTTTCGTTTGCGATTTTTCTTATGGATTTTTCGGACAATGCCTTTAAGGCGAAAATTTCATCTTCATATGTTGCCTTAAGCCGCATTTCAACGTAATCTGATTTTCCTGTACCCTGTTTTCTTCTTGCAATGTAAGAATACGCAGGTGTGTCTGTTCCCCAGATGATTGTTTCAGGGAATGCCTCAACGAGAGCTTTCAAAACTTTTTTATGGTCTGAATAATCAGCGTCAAACCTTGATTTGCCCGGCGCAGCAACAGGGTGATTTTCTTCTGCAAGCTGCACCTGAATTTTTAAGGCAGATGTATCAACCCAGACATTATCCATACTGTCAGCAAGTTTGAGGAAGTTTTTATCAAAACCTATGCAATGAGCAAGGCAGAACCTGACATCAGGATTTTTTTCAATAACCTTAAAAGCAAGTTTAGCATGGGAGAAATTTTCCATAGGATGAACAGTGGTATGAAGGGTAAACGGCCAGTTTCTTTCCTTTGCGATTTCAATAAATTCTCTGCCCTCATCGAGCAATCCAAGTATGCTTGATTGACACAGCACAGGCACAATCTTTATTCCGTATATTCTGTATTTCTTTTCAAGAGCAAAAATATTTTTTGCCTGTTTTTTTACCAGTCTTACAGGATCAACAGAGACAAAAGGTATAAATCTTTCTCTGTGTTCAGGACAGAATTCATAAATTTCCTTCAGCAGAAGTTCATTTTCAATTGCGTATGGAGATGGTGATACAGGTTTTCGAGGGATCCTGCATATTCCTTTTTTCAGGTATAATGGATCAAAAAAAAGATCAGGCGAATGTGGAAAAACAAGGTTAATATCCACACCATAGAGTTTCTGTCTGAATGCAATTCCCTCAATGGTTGCAGCATAAGGATACTCCATATTCATGTAGGCCTTCAATGATACACCGGCGTGGGAATGAGCGTCTATAATTTTGCCTTTCAGTGTTTCTTTCATATTATTCTTTCGGGAATTCTATTGGAATTCTTCTTTCTCCTGTTTCAGTTTTACAATCCTCTGCAACAGAGCCTGAAAGGGTCAGTTCACTGTTGAGTATCTGCAGGATACTTGCTGGAACAAGTGGCGTAACCGGCCCATGAGCCGCAAGACGGGAAATAAATCTCTGCCAGGAAACATCTCCATAGGCAAATCCATCCCAGAAACTGATAAGTTTTGAGTTTTTCAGGTCTCTCGGACCGATGGTTGCGGCTTTTGGGGGGCACGAGGAAATATCTCCTGAACAACCTGCATCAGCAAACAGGCTGTTCTGACAGAGAGTAATCGGATGAAGGTCAACTATTCTTGAACCAAGTTCAAGATAGGCATCTATATCATTGATATAATCAACACCGAGATGGGGTTCAAAAAAGGCAATGTGTCCGCACCATCCGATTCCTCCATAACAGATATCAGCTCCACCAAGGTCTTCAATCATTTTACTGTAATAATTCACATTTTTTGTGCTTGGGAAATGTACTTGTTTTTCCGGCATTCTCAGTTCTGGCTTTATACGATAAAAAAAATCATGCCACATCCAGTATTGAAAACCACCCTTCCATTCCTTTGGCGCAGTGACCCCATTCTCATCGGCATATTCATCCATATTGAAGGTGTGAACATGTTTGCAGGAAATATTAAGCTGATTGATTATTTCAGCAACAAGAGCATACTGCGGGTTCGGTGCAGGCAGGATTATTACATGATTTCTTCCTTCTTCAAGAGCCTGTTTTATTCCTCTGACAATATGCAGAGCCCATGCAAAGACGAATGCGGTTTGGTCTTCTATCACGCGTATTTTGAAATTTTTGTTCGGATGCTTGCAGATGTCTTCTTTTCTTATTTTCCTCACTCTTTCAAGAACCTTTTTGTCCTTAAATGGGAGGATCTCAGCAGGCTCAAAATCGAATTTTACTGGCATAATATTCCCTCCTGTTTTAAAATTAATCTGTTGCTTCTAATAAAACACATTTTGCCCTGACAGTCAAAAAAAGGAGGATTAAGAAATGCAAAGCTGCACGGACCTGATTGTTTCGCATTTCACCACGTTTCTTCATAAAATCAGGGAGAAATCTATTTTGCCTGTTTGGCCATCGTCTCTACCGTCAACCGACAGGACTTCTCCAGAAGACAAAATTGCTTTCAGGACTCACTATCGCTGGATAAATGCTCCTGGTGGAAGCAATCTCTATTATGATCAGATGTTGCTTGTTTCAGCATATACAATGGGTCTGCTTACAGAAAATGAGGTTTTAGTGAAAACTGCTGATGATTATGTAACATTTTTTCTCAATCACCATGTAGCAAAAAATGGAATTTTTCTCTGGGGTAATCATTACTACTGGGATATTTCAAAACGCAGGGTTGTAAAATTTGCAGGCAATGAAATTCCGGTCCCTGTAGATTTTGAAAAGGAACAGGCGGATTACCATGAGATCAGACCCATTGTTCCAGCATGGGACATCTTCTGGAAACTTTCTCCCGCGAAAACAGAAAATGAAATCAAAGGTTATGTTTTCAATTCCCTTTTTGACTCCGATGGTTCTTTCAACAGGCATTCTGACAGAAGGAAGGGATGTGCCTTTCTGGAATCAGGTGGAATTATGGTATACAGCCTTTCATGGCTTTATTCAAAGACAGGAGAAGATTCACTTATTGAGGATGCGGAAAAGATTATCAACTTCTCCTATTCACATCGCGATAGAAAAACCGGTCTTATTGAGAACAATCCAACAGAAAATCGCTGGGACAAATTTGTTTCAACCACAGAAATTGGTCTGTGGGGAAATTGCATTCTTAAATCCGCCAATTATTCGGGAAAGGATGGCTGGATTGAGATTGCAGAGAAAGCGGTTTCTGCATATCTTGAATATGGATATGATATGAACAAAAAAAAGTATCTCGGACAGATATGTGTTTCAACAGGTAAATCTCCTTTTGATCGTAATGATATCTTAAACAGCACCCCATATCAACCGGAAAAGTATACGGATACATGGAATCAATTTTTCCCTTCTCACGATTATCCTCTGCAGTTTGCCGAATGCTGCATTTCTCTTTATGAAAAAACAAAAAAGGAGGTTTTCAAAACCGCCTGTTTCAGGTTGAAAAATCAGATTATTGATGAGTACTTTTCCTGCAGAAGAAGCGGAAAAACTCTTTATGCAGAAAGATATGGAAGGTGTATCCATTTTTTGTGGAGATGCTGGAAGGTTTTGAGAGATGAAAGTTTTTTGAAACATGCAAAATTTCTTGCAAAGGAAGCACTTGAAAATCTTTACGATGGCAAAATGTTCAGAAGCCACACCCATCAGCACGTATATGATAGTGTGGATGGTCTCGGTTATCTTTTTCTTTCTCTCATTGCTATTGAAAAGGATAATGAGCCTGATATGATGGGAAGTTTATGGTAAGACATTTTATTTTTCATCATCAATCTGCGCAAAAATCAATTTTTTCACTTTTTCAGGCGCTTCTCCAAATCTATCTTCGATCTCTTCAAGTATTTTTTTTGCTTCCTCAAGGTTCTTTATTTCTGAAATCCTTTTATAAAGCTCAAACCTGACTCCTGCTGAAGGTATCCAGTTTTCACCGATGAATCCACGAATCAATGGTTTTGAGGATGGTTCAGATATTTTCTCACCTGTATATCTTGATGTTATTTCCTTCCAGAACCTGCAGTACAATTGAAAACCGACCTGATTGATATAACCACTCTGTTTCCTGCCAAGTATATCTCCTGCTCCCCTTATCTGAAGATCTCTTAATGCAATCTTCATTCCACTTCCCGGTTTTACCAGTTCATTCAGTGCTTTCAATCTTTCCTTTGCCACTTCTGAAACAGGAAAATGCTCTGGAATAAGAAAGTATGCGTACGCTCTTACCCTGTATCTGCCAACTCTGCCTCTCAGCTGATACAGGTCAGCAAGTCCGAAAAGGTGTGCGTTGTCAACAATTAGAGTGTTTGCATTCGGGACATCAAGCCCGTTTTCCACTATGGTTGTTGCAACAAGGATTTGAATCTTACCATCTGAAAAATCTTCCATGACAGAAGCAAGCTTCTGTTCATCCATTCTTCCATGAGCCACACCGATGCTTGTTGCCGGAAACATCTTCTGAAGTTTTTCTTTAATCTTATTGATATCATATATTCTGTTGTGAAGATAAAAAACCTGACCCTGTCTTTCAAGTTCATTGAGAATCGCCATCTTTACAACACTATCACTGTATTTCCCGATGTATGTCGCAACAGATAATCTGCCGGTTGGCGGGGTTTCAAGAAGACTGATATCTCTGAGTCCTGAAAGAGATAGATAAAGAGTCCTCGGGATGGGCGTTGCAGTGAGGGTTAGAACCTCAACATCTCTGAATTTTGTTTTTAATTTTTCTTTATGCAATACTCCAAATCTCTGTTCTTCATCAATTATTAAAAGACCGAGATTTTTGAATATGACATCATTCTGCAGAATTCTGTGGGTGCCGATAATGATATCAATTTTCCCTTTTGCGATGTTTTCAAGGATTTTTTTCTGCCTTGAGCTGGAATAAAGTCTTGAAAGCATCTCAATTTCAACCGGGAATCCCTGCATTCTCTGTTTGAATGTTCTCAGATGTTGCTGGGCAAGGATTGTTGTTGGACACAATACTGCGACCTGTCTGTTGCCAGAAACAATTTTAAACGCCGCGCGGACTGCAATTTCTGTTTTTCCATAACCGGAATCGCCGCATAGAAGTCTGTCCATGATGCGATCACTCTGAAGGTCCTTTTTTATTTCCTCCATCGCCTTCAGTTGGTCAGGTGTTTCTTCATATGGGAAACTTTCCTCCAGCATCTTTTGAAACTCATCGTCCTCAGGATATGTAAAACCTCTTCCATGTTTTCTTTCAACATACAGATGATAGAGTTCTTCTGCAATATTTTTTATTCCTTCCTTTACGCTATCCCTGATTCTTATCCATGTTCTGCTTCCGAGTCTGCTCAACTGCGGATGTTCTTTTGTCCCAACATATTTATGAACAAAATCTATATCACCAAGAGGCAGATACAATTTTTCTTTATCAGCAAACTCAAGTCTCATAAACTCTTCATTTTCAGGACCGAACTTTTCAAATCCATCAAATCTGGCAATTCCGTACTGATAATGGACAACATAATCTCCTTCATTCAATTGGTCTTTTTGCCTTACAGGAATTGCTTCCATGAATCTTGCTGGTGGTTTTCCCTGTTTCATATTAAAAATTGCACCGGCATTGAGAAGTGTCAGATTTATTGCCGGAAAAGAAAAGGCGTGTGAAAGATAACCATCAAGAAAGTTGTTATCATTGATTTTAACATTGTGATCTGAAAGAATTTTCTGTAAATTATCCCTGTGGATCCTGTTTCCTTCAACAATAAAAATTTGTTCATTTTCCATCTGGTTCCAGACAAAATGTTCTCCTGTGAATCCGAATCTATGAGGGCTATCAACAGGAAAGACAACAATTCTGTTTATTTCAGCATCCAGGGGAATTTCTGTTTCAAGATGAAAGGCATTACTGATGTATCTTTCTAAATATTCCCATCCTGCGATGGATTTTTTCATTGAACGATGACCTATATCAAGAATCTGTCTGTATCTTGATTCAAAAGCATTTATATTTGAAACAAAGACCACAGAATCTTTCCCGCAATAATCAAAAATGGTTGAATCAATCTGCGAACTTATAAAACACTCATTCATTGATAAAAGTTTGCAACCAGCGATTTTTCCTGTGGACATCTGGTTTTGTGCATCAAATTTTCTCACTGATTTAACTGTGTCCCCGGAGAATTCAATCCTGTAAGGACCTTCTTCAAATGGGTAAAAATCAATTATTCCGCCTCTTCTGCAGAATTCACCGGGATTTTCAACAACACTGACCTCCTCATAACCATACCTGATAAGACGCGAAATGAGATTTTCCCTTTTCAAATTTTCACCCGGGATGATTTCAATGATATGGGATAAAAAATCAGAGATATCAGGTAGAAAAATGGAGATTGCATTTATTGAAGTTATGATAATGCCTGATTTTTTTTGAATAATTTCAGCAAGGATTTTAACCCTCTCTATCTCCTTTGCCTGCACAGGATGGTCGGGTGGAAGGTGTACATCCTTTTCAGGAAACAAAAGCACAGAATCATGCAGAAATGTTTTTGTGTTTGAATAGAAAATTTCAGCAGTTTCTGAATCCTGAAAGATAATCAGGAAGATTTTTTTTGAACCTGAATAATAAAAGGATGAAATAAGGAAAGAAAGAAAACCATAGTTTTTACCGCACAGATAAAGCGGATAATCACATTTCTTTATTTTTTCAAAAACATCAAGCCATATGGAAAGACCTTTTAATTTTTCAATCTGACCTGATAAAAACATTTTATTAAACCTGCGATTTCTCCGGAGGTTTTTTCAAGAAAAATATGAGCTTTTTCCATTGATTCTGGAAGCAATACAGGACCCGGTACAATAGAAAAAACCGCAGTTAATCCTCTTTTATACAGAGCATCAAGCGAATCTGTTTTCTGTCCGCACAGAGCAATAACCGGTACCCGGTATTTTTTTGCTTTTTCAATCACAGCAAGAATGGTTTTACCGAATCTTACCTGGCTGTCAATCTTTCCTTCACCTGTGATTACAATGTCAGCATCTTTTATATGATTTTCAAGGTCTATTTTTTCGGCAATAAACCTGCTTCCTTCTTTTATTTCTGCATCAAGGAAAGCAATAAGACCTGCTCCAAGTCCGCCAGCAGCGCCTGAACCTGCCATATTTTCAACATCTTTTTTTAACTGTGTTCTTATTATATGCGCGTAATGTTTCATATTTTTTTCAAGGACTTCAACCATCTTACTATCAGCGCCCTTCTGCGGTGCAAAAACCCTTGCTGCTCCGTATCTGCCGGTTAAAGGATTTTTGACATCAGCAAGAACAATAATTCTGGTTTTCAGCACCTGCTTGTTTAATCCTGAAATGTCTATTGTTTTTAATTTTCCTAAAGACCCTCCACCATCAGCCAGTTCTTTTTTTGATTCAGAGAAAAATTTCACTCCGAGAGCCTTTGCCATTCCCATTCCACCATCCACAGTGGCACTGCCGCCAGCACCTATCAAAATTGTTTTTACTTTCTTTTTTACAAGCTCAAGCAGAAGTTCACCTGTCCCATATGTGGAACTGATAAGAGGATTTCTTTCCTCAGCCTTCAATAATGGCAATCCGCTTGCAGAAGCCATCTCCATAACACCTGTTCCATCCGAAAGCACTGCATACTCTGCTTTGATTTTTCTCCCAAGGGGGTCATGAACAAAAGCATGATACTTTCTTCCGCCGATGGCGAATAAAAAAGCATCAACTGCACCTTCTCCACCATCAGCCATTGGCAGAATTACATATTTTGCTTCTGGTATGACTCTTTTCAGCCCTTTGAAGATTGATTCTGCCACCTGTCTGGCAGAAAGAGAACCTTTGAATGAATCGGGACATATCACGATTTTCATCGTATTATTATACCCTGAGTTTGATTTTTCATTAATCTGGTTTAACATTATCATCAAAAACCATTTCAAAAAAGGGGTTTTTATGTATGAAAAAAGTGAAGCAAAATTGAGTGCAAGCAGGAAAGCCGTTGATGAATTTATCAATGACAGGATTGGTTTTACTGTTCACTGGGGAATTTATTCAATTATTGGGAAAGGTGAATGGATCATGCATGTGGATAAAATCCCTGTCAAAGAATATGAAAAACTTATGTCACAGTTCAATCCTGTTCATTTCAATGCAGACGAGTGGATATCACTTGTTAAAAAAGCAGGTTTTAAGTCTTTTATGATCACATCAAAACATCATGATGGATTCTGCATGTTTGATTCAGCATTAACAGACTACAAGATTACAAACACAGCATACAAAAAAGATATTATTGCAGAACTTGCAGAAAGCTGCCATAAACACGGTATAAAACTTCATTTTTATTATTCGCTTTTAGACTGGCATCATCCTGATTATCGGTCAAACTGGCACGGTTATGTGAGATACTACCAGGGCCAGATAGAGGAATTGTGCACAAAATATGGGAAGATCGGAGGAATAGTTTTTGATGGCTGGTGGCCACGATTTGAATTCAATGCAGCAACAGAATATTTCATACCAAAAGGAATATGGAACATTACCTGCACATATGATATGATTCATACCCTTCAGCCTGATGCATTGATAGGCAATAACCATCACTGCCTTCCACTTCCTGGAGAAGATTATCAGGTTTTTGAAATTGATATGCCAGGGGAAAACACAGCAGGTTTTAATACAACTGAGATCGGGGATAAACCACTGGCAACATGGACAACACTTGGACCCGGCTGGTCTTACATTAAAGATGGCACTCAGTTCAAAACAAAAGAATTTCTTTTAGACCGCATCAAAAGATGCAGGGAAAGAAACATCTTTTTCTGGATGAATTCAGGGCCGATGCCGGATGGCAGACTTCAACCGGGAGAGGCGGAACTTCTAAAATGGCTGGCAGAAATCTATAAAAATGAGTGAAATAGTCTGGGATTCTCAGAAAGATTCAATTGTTGTTTCTCCTGAGAAGGGCGGTAGAATTGTTTCATGGAAACATCTCGGTAAAGGACTGATTTATCCCCTGAAGAAAATCAATGGCGGAATCTTGAGAATTCTTTCTGCGGACGAAAGATTTCCTGGTTCAAGCTATGCCGTCCCTCATGCTATAACACATCAGAGACAATTTTCTATTTCAATGAAGTATTTCTGGAATACAGCAGGTGCTTTTGCCAGATTATTTGGCTGGAAACAGAAAGCAAACCTTTTGTATATTGATGGACTTTTGCTTGAAAAGAAGATTTCTTTCCTTCCTGAAAAGTCAGCAGTTGTTCTTGATATGAAAATCTCAAATGTTTCAAAAACAAAAAAGATACTTGTTCCCTGGATCCATAATGATTTTAATGGAATCTTTGATAATGCTTATATGGTGCAGAATGGTGGTCTTTGCGCAGGTATGACTTTTGATAACATTTCAGGATGGTTCAGGAGATTTTTTGATGTCTGAAAAAGGAGGAATTATGAAAAGGATCCATGTTTTTGTTGTAATGATTTTTGGAATTGTATTTTCTGCGAATATTTTTGCTGAAAAGGTTTTTTTTGAGGCAGAGGATATGGTTGTTGTTGAAACCCAGAAGTGGCAGGTTGTGGAGCATTTTCCCGGATGGTATTATGGATTTCCTTCAAAAGGAAAGATGCTCCGCGGTTCAATCGGTGGTCCTGCTGAGGCAAAGAAAACAGTGAGTCTCACTCAATCAGGAAACTACAGGATTTTTGTCAGATACCTTGATGTTCTTCCTTACAGGGGTCCATTTAAGGTGAGTATTCTGCAGGATGGGAAAATGAAGGCAGAGAAAATTTTTGATACTGAAAGTTTGAGAAAAACTGACGAAGGAAAGAAAAAATGGGGAGATGGATTTGGCAGGTTTGTCTGGGATAGCTTTGAAGTTCAACTTGAAAAAGGAGAACTGGAAATAATTCTGACGAAGGCTGAGCCAATTGGAGTATCATGGGTTACAAGGCATATTGATTTGATTGTTCTCTGCAATGAAAAAGATTATGAGCCTGTGATGGCTGATTTTATGGAGCAAATTTACTTAAAGGTTAGAATGGGAGAAAACCACAAATATCCCTGTGTTATACATACATTTGGAAGAAGGCCACAACCACCATGGTGGCTGCCGCATGCAAATATCTATAAAACAGGACTTGTTTACGGGTGTTACACAGGATATAAACCAGATAAGGAAAATCCAAACTTTTTACGTGCTGGTGATGAATCGCCATGGATTAATATCACATCATTTTTTGATGTGATGGGTGATCACAGACTGGAATTGATGGCAATGCAGGAATATTACACGGGCGTTGAATCATCTGAATTTACTGTATACCTTTCTAACACTCCCTCTGATGAAGGAATATTCAAATCATTCAAAAGAAGTGGAAAAGGTGCAGGAATGATATTATTGGTGAATATGTCAAAAACAGATCAGGTTATAAGTGATCTTGAAGGAAGTAAAGAAGCCCGCCAGGCGGCAGAAAAACTTTCTGATGTGCCCGGTAAAAAGCCGGAAAAGTTTCCTGTTATGACAGGTTGTGCGGTAAGTTCTTCATTTTACCAGCCAGAGACAGTGAACAATGAGATTTATATTCTTTCAAAACTTGGATTTAACAGCACAGGTGGTTATGATCCTGACTATTTTAAGGCGGGTTTTACAAAATACAAGGGTGGTTGCATATATTTTCATCTTGCAAAAAATGGCTGTCTTGCAGATCCGAATATTGAGGCGATAAAAAATACAGTGAATTCTTCCGGAGAGAAATTTCTTAAAGAAGACCTTTTCAAAAACATGGTTGCATGGAGCTTGATGGACGAACCCGGTTCAGTCAGCATGGAACATATAGTTAAATGCGGTGTGTGCACGGTTAAATTCAGGGAATTTTTGAGGAAAGCAGGTTTTAAATCAGAATTTTTTGGTGTAAATGACTTTGATCAGATTTTACCTTCCAGTAATCCGGAAGATGGGAAAAGATACTACTGCACAGCGCTTTACAGGAATCAGGTTCTTGCAGATTTTTTCAAGATTGGTACAGATCTGTTGAAGAATTTTGTTCCGGACCCGAAAACTACAGCAAATTTTGCAGAAAATCTAACATTCACAGGAAATATGCTTCATTCAGGCGATGATTGGTTTTTAATTTTTGATAGTGGTTCACTCACATTTGGCTGGACTGAAGACTGGTTGAATCTCAGTACGACCTATCAACTCTGCGGATACAGGGCAGATTTTCTAAGGGCCGCCTCAAAAAATAGATTTGGAATGTACTGCATTTTTAGAAATCCCTGGGATACACAGGCAAAGGTCGCATCTGAGATAGGTCATGGTGCGGGTGCTATTTATTATTACAACTACGGACCGTATTATGCCGGGATAGATGCACATTCAAAAAATTATGCACTCTATCCTGCTGTGCAGAAAATAAACCACTCAATAGGGGCAATTGAGAATTACCTTACTGAAACAGCTGTTCCGAAGAGCGGTATTGCTCTTCTTTATTCCCACACAACTGACATCTGGACACTCAAGCAGGGAACAAGCCTATATGGAAAGGAAAGGATGGGGTTATGGCTGATATTGAGGCATCTTGGTTATCCCTGCGAAATCATCACAGAAAAAGATGTGCTGGAAAAAAGGATAAAAGATTACAGGGCAATCTTTGTGGTTGGTTCTCATATTCCCGCAGAGGTTATGCAGAATCTTTTTGAATGGTCAGGAAATGGAGGCGTGCTTTTTCTTGGCGCTGGCGCTGCCATTTATGACCGATTCAACAGTCCTTCAAATAATGATAGGTATTCCGGTATAAACAGAGAGCAGTTCAATTTTGTCTCTGAACCCGGTAATGATTATTATGGATTCCCTGGCTTAAAAACACTTGATTCCGTTAAACTTGCAGATTCGACAGTTTCAGACACAATTGAGGTTGTTTGTGGATTTCAGAAGATGAAGAATATCAGGCCTTCTGAAACAATTGCGGTTTTCTCTGATGGAAGCCCTGCAATTGCAATGAAAACAAAAGGCAGAGGAAAAATTATTGTAAGTGGATTTTTCCCCGGGATTGCCTATATGAAATCTGCTGTTATTGCAAACAGACAGAAACAGAAAGATCAGTTTTATTCTGATTGTCCACCTTCTTATCCTGAAATCATTAGAACAGTTTTTTCAAGAATTCTTTCAGGTATTGATTATAAGATTTCTGTATCAGCAGACAATTATCTTGTTGAGGCAAACCTTCTTGAGGGTAGAAAGGCAAAGATAATCACAATTTCAAACTGGTCAGGAAAACCAATTGAAAACCTGAAACTTGTAATAAACCAGCAGGTGAAAGGAAAACCCATTTCAACTGAAAACCAGATAAAGTCCATAGAAACCGGCAGAAACCAAACAACAATTCTTATGAATTTGAAAGGTGCTTTTGATTTTATCGTGATACCTGAATGAAAGAAAAAATTGTGAAAATTCAGAGATACAGGGATATTGTGAGGGATTTTTGCGGCTGTGAATATGATATGATGGTAAAAAACTTCTACCAGAAAATAGGAAGAAATTTCGTTTGTGAAAGAGAAAAAATAAGAAACTCAATAAAAACAATCGGTCAATGGAAAAGCGAGAAAAACAGAATCAGAAAAAACCTGATTGAAGCCATTGGTTCTGACTACAGCGCAAAAAATTTGAAAATTCTTGAGAAAGGAGAGATTAAAAAAAGGTGTTTCAAAATAAAAAAAATAATTTTTTCACTGCATAAAGATCACTGGGTTCCGTGTCTGATATACATTCCACAGGGTAAGCCTCCTTTTCCAGGAATTCTTCTTCCTGCCGGTCATAACATCGAAGGGAAATTTGCCTGTATTGACCTTGCAGTGTTTTTTGTTCTTAATGGGTATGTTGCGATAACATATGACTTTGTTGGTCAGGGTGAGAGGGCTTTGAAGGATAAAGACGGTTCTGTTTACGCTTTTTCATCAACAGCCCATAACATAAATGGTGTTCCAATGACGCTTTACAACTATAATCTCAACTGGTTCACAATATATGAGAGCGTGGCGGCTGTTGATGTTCTTAGGTCAACAGGCGTGGTTGATATGTCCAGAATTGGAATTACAGGGGCTTCAGGTGGTGGAACAAATTCATTTTACACTGCGGCGTTTGATGAAAGAATTTCAGCAGTTGCTCCTGCTGCAGCTGTGCACAGTTTCAAATATAACCTTTATATGGATGATAGTGAACAGAGTTTTTTTAATCATATAAAAAGGGGTTTGGATTATCCTGATGTCGCATCATTTCTGATAGCACCAAGACATTTGTTTATCATCGCAAATTCACAGGACATATGGGATATTGAAGGAACAGAATATGTTTACAGGGAGGCGAAAAGGTTTTATTCTTTGCACCACTGCGAGGACAGGATAAAAATCGCAATCTCTGATAAAACTCATGGCTATTACCCCCAGCAGAAGAAAGATGTTCTGTCCTGGTTCAATAAAATTTTCAATAATGAAAAAGAATATGTGCCTTTTGAAGAAATCAGAAAAGAACTTCCTTCAGAAAAATCACTTACTGTTCTTTCAGAAAGAAAGGACCAGAAATTTTATCTGAAAAACCCTCTGGAGGTTTTTAAGAAAAATGTTAACGTAAAGAAAAAACAGGACTGCAGATACATCAATTCAATAAAAAAAGAGCTTGTTCCTTTTACTGAAGAAAAATTTTACAGAATAATAGATGTTTTTCCGGCAGGTAATATCAGGTATTGCAGAATGGTTTTTTCTCCGGAGAAGGGGATTGTGCTCCCTGCAGAACTGATTTTGCCGGAAAAATCAGAGCGCGTTTTGATTCTGCTTGATGAAACACCAAGAACCCACCATGTATATGAAGATTTCAGATACGCGTATGATGGTAATATTGTCATCAGACCTGATCTCAGAGGATTCGGTGAAACCGGTTTCAGAGATGACTGGCCTGATATTGAAAACTGGTGTCAGAACATATTCAGCGGAAAAAATTTCAAGCTTTTTATACTCTGCCATCTTGTTGGAAAGAGGATCGTTGTTGAAAGGGCAAAGGATATCCTTGCGCTTGTCTCAATATCTGCCAGATTGTACAGAGGAAAAAAAATCTGTGTTCATGCGAAAGGTATTACAGCGATATCCGCTGTACTTGCCAGTATAGCAGACAGAAGAATTAATAAACTTGTACTTGAAAAATTCCTTTACTCATACAGAAGTGTTTTTGAAAAGGGTTATCCCTTGTGGAAAGCCGATGCCTATCTGCAGGGTGTTTTAGGGGCAGGTTTTGATATTGAGGATCTGGTTTCAATGTCGCGTGCAGGAAAAATACTTCTAAAACAAGCCACGGATGGGTTGATGAAACCCGTTGTTATAAAAAAGGACAGAAATGGAAAAAGTGCCTCTTGATGAACTGATTGAACTGATAAAAAAGGAGTATGACCGGGAAAGGCTGGTCGTTGCCAGAAAAAGACAGATTGCGGTTCAGAGTAATATGGAACCTGATTATATACCCATTATGTTGCATGGTAGGGTTCCTGAAATTGAAAAATTTCCTTCCTATGACAGAAAACAGCAGTTTTTTGAACCTGAAAAGATGCTTTATACTCTGCTGTGGGGTTGTCTTTCTGTACTGAGAGGAAAAGGAGATAATATCCCATGCGTGAGGGTTAATTTTGGCACGGGTTTTCTTGCAACTATTTTCGGGCTTAATCAGGAAGTTTTTCCTGACAAGATGCCATGGTTAAAATCACATCTGGACAAGAATTTTCTTATGAAAATGAAAACTGAAGACCTTTATCCCATAGAAGAAAAAGGTTTAATTCCAGAATGGAAAAGATACACCCTGTTTTATCAGACAAAACTGAAGGAAATTCCCTTTATCAGGATGTATCTACCTGACACTCAGGGTGTTTTTGACCTTGCGCATCTTGTTGCAGGGGATATCATTTTCACAGAATTTTATGATGATCCCGGGTTTGTTGAACATCTGCTTTCTCTCGCAGGCAGTGCTTATGTTTCAGCGAGCATTTTTATGAAAAATTTTATCGGTGAACCACCAAATCGCGGATTTCATGGAGAAATTTTGATGGCGGATGCTGGTGTGAGAACCTGTGAGGATACAACAACTCTTCTTTCTCCGGAAATTTTCAAAAAGGTTTATCCCTATTTTGAAAAATCAATCTCAGGTTTTGGCGCATTCTTGCATTTTTGTGGAAGCGGTTCTCATATATTAGAATATTTTTTGAACTGTCCTTATGTAAAGATAATCAATTTCGGCAATCCAGAGAAATTTGAATGGGAAGAAACAATGAAAGCCATTGTAAAACATAAGAAAACATACTATGGAACTGTGAAAAGAATTAAAGGAGAAACCCTTGCTGATTATTTCAAAAGGGTTCTTGAACCTCTTGAGAAAAAAAGTAATCTTATTTTTGCGCCGCAACTTGTTAAAGGAGAAGACTGCCAGGAAGCGATTGAACTCTGGCACAGATTGCAGGATAAAAAGTTTGGTAAAAAGAAAGGAGATTGAAATGAATTTCAGAGAAAGATTTGTTGCTTCTTTGGATTTCAGCAAACCGGATAAGGTGAGTTTTATTCCTGGTGGACCAAGGGAATCAACCTTGAAAAGGTGGCGTTCAGAGGGACTTCCAGAAAACGCAAATTTTATGGAGGTTTTATGTTCAATCATCGGCATACCATATGAAAAACCTGATAACCCAAAACCCATCAATGTTTCTTTTATAATGAATCCAAAGTTTGAAGAAAAAATTCTGAAGCATGAAGATGGTCATTACATTGTTCAGGACTGGATGGGAGCAATAGTTGAGATTTCAGACCAGTACGATTTGAGCTATCTTCGTGCTGCAAAGGATTTTGTGACAAGAAAATGGCATAAGTTTCCTGTTGAAACAAGAAAAGACTGGCAGGATATGAAAAAAAGGTATGACCCTGATGATCCTGTGAGATTTCCTGAAAATTTTGACCAGCTTGCAGAAGCAAACAAAAATAGAGACTGGGTTCAGACCCTTGGCTTTCATGGCCCTTTCTGGCAGTTGAGGGAGTGGTGTGGTTTTGAAGGATTGTGCATGCTCATGGTTGAAGATCCTGCTTTTGTTGAAGAAATGGCTGAATTCTGGAAAGAATTTGTTTTAAGATTGATGGACAGGTTTTTTGAGAAGGCAACATGTGACCATGTTCTCATCAATGAAGATATGGCATACAAAGAAAAAAGCATGATCTCACCACAGATGGCAAGAAAATTCCTTGCTCCCTGCTGGAAGGCATGGAGTGAAAGAGCAAGAAAGGCAGGTTGCACACTTATTGATATTGATTCAGATGGGTATATCGCTGAACTGATACCTGTCTGGATTGAATCAGGGGTAAATGTTTGCTGTCCGATTGAGATTGCGGCAGGAAATGACCTTGTTAAATACAGGAAAAAATTTGGAAAGAATATGGCGTACAGAGGAGGCATTGACAAAAGAGCCATAGCAAAAGGAGGAAAAGCTCTTGAAGAAGCGATGGACTTTGTTCCTTTTCTGCTTGAAGAAGGAGGTTATATCCCAAGCTGTGACCACGGAGTTCCGCCTGACATTTCCTGGCAGAATTTTATTGAGTACGGCAGGCTTCTTGCAAAGATGACAGGATGGCTGAGTTGAAAAGAAAAATTTTCCTTATAATGTTTTTGTTTTTTGCTGCATCATACAGTTTTTCTGCCCTTATAACAGATGAAACCCGCAATCAATACAGAAGCAAAGAAACAGTTGTAATAGCAGAAAAGGGAATCTCAAAAATTCCAATTGTAATCAAAGAGAATACGGATAAGATTATTAAAGAGGCAGCTCGTGAACTTGCCTTTTATCTTGAAAAGATGACAGGTGCTAAATTTGAAATAAAAACGACAGATGAAAAAACAGGGATTTTTATCGGAACAATTGAAGAATTTCCAACCCCTTCTGCTGAAAAAGGCTTAAAAATCTACGATATTTTTGATGGAAAAGAAGCATATGCTATAAGGACTGAAAACAGAAGTATAAAACTTCTTGGTGCAACACCTGTGGGTGCATCCTATGCTGCAGTCAGATTTCTTGAGATAATTGGCTGCAGGTTTTTCTTTCAGGGCCCTGTATGGACAGTTGTTCCAAAAGTATCCAGACTCACATTCAATGTGAATGAAACAGACAGACCAGAGGTTCTTTCAAGATATCTTGGATATCCTCTTTCAACTGGTTTTGAAAAAGATGACCCTGATGCCGGTAAACTTTTAAGAGACTGGTGGAGGCATAACAGGGTTGGGAAATCCCTTAAAACATCAGTTGGTCACTGCTGGCCTGAAATAATAAGATATTTCAAGGCAGAGTTTGATGGACATCCTGAATACCTTGCCATGGTGGATGGAAAAAGAAAAGGTAATCAACTCTGTGTTTCAAATCCAGAAGTAGTTAATCTGGCAATAAGGTATGCAAGAGAATATTTTGATAAAAATCCACAGGCAGATATGTTAGGAATAGGACCTGATGATGGTGGTGGATATTGCAGATGTCCTGAATGCACAAAAAGGTGGGAAAATCCAGGAGATATGGCATTTTATCTTGCAAATGAAGTGGCAAAAGCCCTCCAGGAGACTCATCCGGGAAAGATGGTTGGAATTTATGCTTACAACTGGCACTGTGATCCGCCGCCATTTCAGCTTGAGCCAAATGTTTATGTTGAGTTGACCACAGCGCTGCTGCTGAACACAAAGTATGGTTTTGATGAACTTTTGAAGATATGGCCAAAAAAATGCAGATACTTTGGTCTTTATGATTACTGGGCGGTGTATGATTGGATAAGGGACAGGTTGCCCTCAGGCAGAACCGGAAATATTCAGTATGTGGCTGAAAAGTTGCCCTATTATGTAAACAGTGGGATATGTAGCCTCAGCGCGGAAAGTGGAAACAGCTGGGGTTCACAGGGATTGGGATTTTATCTTGCGTCACGGGTATTGTGGAATTCAAAGACAGATGTTGAGGCATTAAAGAAGGATTTTTACCAGAAGGCATTCGGACCGGCAAAAGATGTGATGAAGAGATACTATGAGAGGATTGATCTTGGGAACAAACCCCTTGTAGGACCGACATTTTATCGGCAGTGCATAGATGACCTTGAGGAAGCAGAAAGACTGGCAAAAGGGAATCCTGAGATTCTAGAAAGGATAGAACAACTAAAGCAGTATCATGTTTTTCTTTATCTTCGCACAAAGACATATGATCAGAAGGAACTGACGAAAGAAGAGAGGAAGAAATGGGCTCTTGAGATGCTTAAATGGAATTACAGGATGCGCAATACCTATATGACATTCTGGAGCTTCTTTGCTGACCAGACAACAAGGCAACTTGCTCAGGAGTTTGACGAGCCGTCGTGGTGGTGGTGGAAGATGCACAGTGAGAGACGACAGGATGAGATTCCCTATAGAATTAAAGAACCGATAACAAAGGAAGAAACAAATAGATGGCTTGAGATTGCAAAGAAAGAGTATGGTGAACCTTTGAGTTTTCAGCAAATAATTTTCGGCAAAAAACTTGTTGCACCTGTATGGGAAGATAAGCAGGTTAAGCAAAGTTCACCTTTATTTATGAGTCAGGGAGGATTTCATATAGCTGTGGCGAGTTTGCAGGGAGAACCCCTGGAACTGATAGTAACACATGGCACAATCTACAAAAATTTTCCGGATGGCAAATACACGCTTACTGATTGCGAAGGAAAAATTATAAATGAAGGTCGACTTCCCTATGGTGAAAACAAACTTTCACTGGAGGTACCCGGTGCGGGTGTTTATATTTTGAAATATGATGATTTTGCTGCCGGATGCAGACTTGTACCATCAGAAAAGACAAAGACAGCCTTTATTCTTGATAAGGGAGAAGCGTTCAGGGTTTATAACCATAATTACCTTTATTTTTACGTTCCGAAAGGAACAAAAGAGATCTGTTTTTATGCGCTCAGAACCTGGCCTGTTGGGATATGCCAGCCGGATGGGACCTGGGTGGGGCAGGATAAACCCATATACCATCATCCACGGTCAATTAAAGCAGATGGTTCATATCAAAAAATACCGGTTCCAGAAGGAATGGATGGGAAGGTCTGGACATGTGTGGATTTCCTCTCTGGCACATTTTATTTCTTCAATATTCCAAACATTCTGTTTGTAAGACCATCTGATGTTATAGTTCCGGAAGAAGTTGCAGAGAAAGATAATCTGCAATTTTCGGAAAAATGAATGCAAAACAGACCCAATTCCTCTATGGCTTACCCAGTATTAATATCTGGTCTGTAAAATCAAAGATATTCACTGCATGGTATAGCTTTCCTGTTTGAAAGAAGATCAGAAAGCGTTAATCATATTATCATTTCCGACTCCACTTGAAAATAGTAGGAAGCAACGTTCTTTACATGGATGGGCATACAGAGTGGAAATCAAGAGGAACCTATAAGTATATTATGGTCTACTATGGTTGCGACACACCTCCAAACTCAAGAGGAGCAATAGTCTGGTGAAATCCGGATAGGTGTGGTTAAAACATTATGGCCGGGTTTTTCCCGGCCATTTTTGTTTGCTAATCTGTTTGACTTATACCTTGTTGCTGATGTATTATAATGGGGATAGGAGGGTATTATGTTCAAAGGTTCAATCGTTGCGATTGTCACACCCTTTAAAAACGGTAAGTTTGATAAAGAAAGTTTCAAAAAACTTATTGAGTTTCAAATTGAAAATGGTACTGATGGGATAGTTCCTGTTGGAACTACAGGGGAATCTGCCACTCTTACCCATGATGAGCACAAAGAAATAATCGAATATACACTTGAAGTGGTCAACAAACGCATTCCTGTTATTGCAGGTACTGGCTCAAACTCCACAGCAGAAGCACTTGATTTAACAAAATTTGCAAAAAAGGCAGGCTGTGATGGTGCTCTTCTCATTACCCCTTACTACAATAAGCCCACGCAGGAAGGTCTTTACATACATTTTAAAACGATAGCTGATGAGGTTGATATTCCAATCATTCTTTACAATGTTCCTTCAAGAACAGGAATTTCAATACTTCCTGAAACAGTTGCAAAACTTGCAGAGATTAAAAATATTGTTGGTATTAAAGAAGCGAGCGGAAGCCTTGACCAGGTGAGTAAAATTATTTCTCTGTGTCCTGAAGATTTTGTGGTGCTATCGGGAGATGATTCAATGACACTTGGTATAATGGCTGTTGGAGGAAAAGGAGTGATTTCTGTTGCTGCAAATATAATGCCAGCAGAGGTCAGTCGTATGGTCCATGATGCTCTTTCAGGCAACTGGCAGCAGGCGCAGAAGATGCATATTAAACTTTTTAATATCTTTAAGACGCTGTTTGTTGAAACAAATCCGATACCTGTAAAAGGCTGTCTTTATTTGATGAAAAAAATACAGCTGGAACTGAGGATGCCACTGACACCACCATCTGAAGAAACCCTGAAAAAACTTGAAACCACTCTTAAACAATACGGGCTTATACAATAATGATATTCAGACACAGAAAAAAATATATTCCGATCAAGCCAAAAGAAACGCCGGATATTAAAAAAGATCTCTGGCAGAAATGTCCTGAATGCAATAAACTGGTCTATGAAGGAAAACTGAAAGAAAGTTTTAAAGTCTGCCCTCATTGTGGATATCATTTTCGCCTCACAACAAAGGAATGGATAAACCTTCTTGCTGAACCGGGTACATTTGAGGAGATTGACAGCGACCTTATTTCTGTTGACCCTCTTGAATTCAAAGGGCCAAAGACCTATGTTGAAAAACTTCAGGAAGAAATTGAAAAAACAGGTCTCAATGAGGCTCTGGTTTATGGCAGGGCAATGATTGGCAGGACACCATGCGTTCTTTCCATCCTTGACAGCAACTTTATTATGGGAAGCATGGGTTCTGTCGTTGGAGAAAAATTTGTAAGGGCGTGTGAACTTGCAATGGCTGAAAAAAAACCGATTGTTTCAATCTGCGGCGGTGGTGGAGGAGCAAGAATGTATGAAGGTCTTATTTCCCTGATGCAGATGGTTAAAACATCGCAGGTTGTTGGCAAACTGAAAAAAGCAAAAACACCCTATATTTCCATTCTTACAGACCCGACGATGGGTGGAGTGGCTGCCAGTTTTGCGTTTCTTGGAGACATACTTCTTGCAGAACCAAAGGCTCTCATTGGTTTTGCGGGTCCAAGGGTCATTGAGCAGACCATCAAACAGAAACTTCCACCGGGCTTTCAAAGGTCAGAGTTTCTTTACCAGCATGGAATGCTTGATGCGGTGGTTCCCCGCAGTCTTCTTAAACAGACCATCACAAAGATTCTTACCGTATTAACCAGTTCTCAATGAGTGGTTCAGGTCACAGATATTTAGAACAGCTTACTGATTTCGGGATAAAGCTTGGACTTGACAAGATAAGATTTATTCTTTCAAAACTTGGCGACCCCCATAAAAAATATCAATCAATTCTTATAGCTGGAACAAACGGAAAGGGTTCTGTTGCCTGTTTCATTTCAAATTGCCTGAAAAAAGCGGGATATAAGGTAGGTTTATACACAAGTCCGCATCTGATAAGGGTGGAAGAAAGAATAAAGATAAATGGAAAGGATATTCCTTCAAAAATATTTGACCATATTTGCACGGATGTAAAAAATCTTTGTTCGAAATTCTCCATTGAGATGCAGCCGACATATTTTGAGGCTCTCACAGCTGTTGCTTTTGAATATTTCAGAAGAGAGAAAATAGATATATGTGTGTGTGAGGTTGGGATGGGTGGCAGGTTTGACGCCACAAATGTTCTCAAACCCATTCTGGAAGTTATAATGCCTGTTTCGTTTGATCATACGGAATATCTTGGAAACAGTATTGAGGAAATAGCTTCTGAAAAAGCGGGTATAATAAAGCAAAATTCAGTTGTTGTCTCAGGGAAACAGTTGCAAGGTGCATTGAAGGTTATCAGAAGGGTTTGCAAACAGAAAAATGCCAGGACTTATTTTTATGGAAAGGATTTCTCAGCAAAGTTTGTTTCCTCTGATTTTCCATATCAGCAGAGATTGAATTTTAATGGAATTGAAAATTTGAAGGATGTTTCCATAAGGCTTTTTGGAAAACATCAGGTCCACAATGCTGCGGTGGCGATTGAATCGCTATTGTTATTGAGAAAACTGGGATTTAATATAACCGACAGAGCAATCATTGAAGGGATGGGTTCCTCTGTGTGGCCTGCAAGATTTCAACCTGTTATGGAAAACCCTCTGGTGATTATAGATGGCGGGCATAATCCGGATGGCATAAAATCTCTAAAAAAGGCTTTGAAGGAGTACTTTTCTGATTCAAAATTCATTTTTCTTGTTGGGATCTTAAAGGACAAGAAATGGGAACAGATGTTAAAGATAATTGCAAATCTTGGAGAGAGATTTATCTTTACAAAACCTGACAATCCGAGAAGCGTGCCACCCCAAATGCTTGCTTCATGGATGAAAGAACTTTCACCGGAAATTCCTGTTGAAATAATAGAAAAACCACGAGATGCTTTTGAAAAGCTCATCGGGATAAACAGCAAACAGCCAGGAATTATCTGCGGTTCTCTCTATCTTGCAGGTGAAATTCTGAAAATTCTGAAATCAAGAAAATTTTGATATTTGACTCACTTTGAATTTCTGTTTCTTCTGGACCTTCTGAATTTTATAAGTTTAATAACATTGATATTGCCTGTTCTGTTATAAACAAACTCATCTATCATCTGTTTTACAAGGTGTATTCCCATACCACCAAGAGCTTCTTCTTCTTCTTCCTTTGCTATGTCTTTGCTGTTTAAATCCAGTGGGTTAAAGGGAACTCCTGGTGTTTCTATGGTAATCATAACCTTATCAGGACATCCATTCCACGTTATTTTCATCTTACCCATGGAACTATCGTATTTTCTAAATTGGATAATATGGGTGCATATTTCGTCAGCCACAAGTAAAAGTTCCCACACTTTTCTTGATGCGAGGTGTTCCCGTTTGATTCTTTCCTGAAGGAATTCTGAAATTATGCCTAAATTTTCAAAGATAGGCATTACTACCAATTCGTCTTTCATTCATTCCTTTCTGTTATTATTGCGAAATTTTCGGATACTATATTTAAATACACTTTTTCAATTTCTTCAACCATTTTTTCAACTGAAAACTCTTTCAGCACAATTTTCCTGCCGGCTTCACCCATTTTTTTTGCGATATCAGGATGTTCAATGAGAAATCTCAGCTTTTCTTGAAGTCTTTTTTCATCTTTTGCTGGAACAAGAAAACCATTGGTGCCATCAGTGATTATTTCTCTTGTTCCATCAACATCAAATCCAATGACAGGTTTTCCTGCAGCAAGAATCTGGACTGCTGCTCTTGGTAGGCCTTCGCGAAGGCTTGTGTGCACACCTATATCCATTGCACCGGCATAATATGGAATATCCTGTGGATTGACCAGACCCGTAAAATAAACCCTGTTCTGTAAATTATTTATTCTTACGAATCTTTCAAAATCATCACGCAATAACCCATCTCCAACAAAGACAAGTTTTATAAATGGATAATCAGGTGCGATCCTGCTGAAAACCCTCAAAAGATATTCCTGTCCTTTCAGCGGGAAGAGCCTTCCGATCATTCCTATGAGAATTTCATTTTCATTTACACCAAGTTTTTTTCTAATTTCTTCTCTCAATTTTGTCGCCTGCTGATAATGTTCAATCTGAAAACCGCTTCTTATAACTGAACTTTTTTCTTTTTTCCCTATGCTGTATCGCAGGTACCTTTCAAGAATAATACTGCTTACAGAGATAAAATAATCAGTGAAATGAGCGGCAATTTTTTCACTGATAAGATAAATGAATTTTGCCAGAGCCGGTTGATAGGGATAAAAACTGGGTCCGTGAATTGTGTGAATAACCTTTGATTTTTTTGAGAAAATTTTTGCAGCGATTCTTCCAAGGAAACCCGCCTTTGCGCTGTGGGTGTGGATGATATCAAATTGATTTTTTCTAAATATCATTCCAAGTTTGAAAAATGCTATCACATCATGCCATACGCTTATATTCCTTATAAGTTCTTTTACCTGAATAAAATTGACATTGTGGAATTTTATTAAGTCTTCCATACTTCCCTCTGGACCTGTGGAAGGTCCTGATATTAAAACAACATCATGGCCTTTATTCTGTAAACCAACAACGGTTGAGAAAGTATTTTCCTGTGCCCCACCGATAATCATACGGGTGATAACATGTGCAATTTTCATCAAGATACATTTTAACTGCGTCTGCAACTGAGGTCAAAGAGCAAATTGAAGGTAGAAGGTGATAAAAGAAAGATTGACCATATCGGGATAAAGGGCTAAAATTACAACAGTACGCTATACAGGGGGTTGATATGGCTGATTGCTTTTTCCACACCGGAAGGCCTGCTGTAACAAGATGCAAACAGTGCGGAAGGCCTCTGTGTTCTCAGTGCAGAAAGGTTACAGATGAAGGAATTTTCTGCAGTGATGAATGCGCTAAAACAGGAAAGATTCATGCTGAAAGGATGAAACAGCTTGAGGAAAAAAGTGCTTCCTACAGGGCTTCAAGATGGACCGGCATAAGCAAACTCATCAGGTTGATAGTTTTTCTTGTGATTTTGTTTGTTATTTACAAATTTGTGATAGCAAGATTCATTAAGTAAAAAGAGTATTGGTAAAAAATTCTTTTGTTTCCCTGAGAACTTTGTTTTCCGCTTCTTCCAGAACAAATGTGTGACCGCCCTTTTCGAGGATTATCAGCTTTTTGGTTTGTGCCTGATTATGAAATGCTCTGTAATAAGAAATTGCATGTGATACATCTATAACCGAATCGTCCTTTGAATGAATAACCAGCGTATATCCATTGTAATTTTTTGCCGCAGATAAAGGGTCGATACTATCCAGAGAATCAATAAATTTTTTGCTGATTTTCAGGCCATAGCCGGATAGATATGCAGAACCTGTTCTGTCAAGCGTTTTTTTAATTTTTTTTGTAAGGATTTTTCTTCTTATTTCACAGGGAAAAGCAACAGGCGACCACAGGCAGACTGAATTCAACCTGAATTTTGAAGCAATGATTGTTGCCGGGATGGCTCCCATGGATAATCCGAGTATTCCGATTCTTCCACTTTCAATAAACGGCTGTCGTACAAGATATCTGTACGTACTGGCTGCATCCATAATTTCAGTTTCAAGTGTCATATTTTCAAAATAACCGGAACTATCGCCGGAGCCCATAAAATCAAATCTCAAACAGACGATACCACTTCTGCATAAAATCCTGGCAAGCCGGGTAAAAATAAAGTGGCTTTCTGCTTTATTTCCTGAAAAACCATGGCACAGAATTACACCAGGAAATTTTTTCACTTTTTTTTCATCAGGAATATGAATAATCGCAGCAAGGCGATAAGAACCGCTTTTGATTGAGATAAATTTTTCCATTTTTTTCTCCTGATTGACTGTTTTTGCCAGACTAATTATAATGTGTTTTGTCTTTGAATAAAAATTTCCATCAACCTGGAGTAAATTTATGAGAAAATGGCAGAGTGAAGCATGTGATCTTCACCACGACCCCTGTAGCGGTGCTTTAATAACCAGGCTAACCTGTTCAGTGATGCACAACATTAACATCTATTGCGAACAGCCATATACATCGCCTGACGGGAAAAGAGTGGCTTATATCCGTTCCTCTGGACCTGATCCAAGAATTCCACCATATCAGTTATGTGTGGCTGACATTGAAAAACTCAAGGTAATGCCTGTTGAGAACAATGTTTCAGGTTTGCTTGTGGGAACATCTGCCTGGTCCGGCATAATTTATTACCTGACCCATGAAAAAGAGCTGGCGAGGTTTGATATTTCAACCCTTGAAAAAGAAATTATGATAACAAACTGGGAACTTCCTGAGGATGCGTGTTTTGATACGGTCTCTCCTGATCACAGATATCTTGTTTGCACAAGGAGAATTGCCGGGATCGATAGCGAAATAATAAGGGTTGACCTCAAAGAAAAAACATGGAAGGTCATATTCACACACAGTGATATTCTTTCTCATGTTCAGTTTAATCCTGTTACCGGAAAAGATATTCTTGTTCAGCATAACAGGTACCAGAAACTCGGTTCAGATGGATTGCGTACTGGTTCCAGAGAAACTGAAGACTGCACCACACATTTTATCATTGACTGTGAGGGAGGCAATTTAAGGCAGCTGAAGGTTGGCCCGCCATATACTGCTGGTTCAACCGGTCATTCCGGCTGGATTGCTGATACGGGCAAAATTGGTTTGACTGTCAGATGGCCGGCGATGTCAGAAGATGAACCATCTGCAAGGTACAGGCAGATTCATGATGAAAGGCATCCTCAGGGAAATTTTATCTCAATAGGACCGGAAGATGAAAAACCTGCTGTTTTCAATGCGCCTGAACATCTTTTTAATCATGTCAACATTTCAAAATGCGGAACATATTTTGTATGCGACTCGTACAAAAATGGAATACCGGGACCTATTGAAATTGTCGTTGGCAATATAAGAACAGGAAAATACAGAACACTTGTTTCAAATTGCGGTGCGCAGGGCGGTGGTGCTGCTTCTTCACACCCTCACCCATACATAACAGCAGACAATAAAAATGTAATTTTTAATGCTGATCCTTATGGGATATGCCATATCCACGCAGCCAGAATCCCGGATGATTTTTTGAAATCCCTTGAATAAGAAAAGGTGGCTGGATATCCAGCCACCCTTTCTTTCTGAAATTTACTCAACATCTATCTTGATTTCCTTTGCCTTTGCTTCCTCTGCCTTCGGGAGCACTATCTCAAGAATTCCGTCCTTGCAGGTTGCTTTTACCTTGTTGCGGTCAACCGGTGCAGGAAGAGTAAAGGATCTTGTGAAACTTCCAGAGACCCTTTCTCTGTACAGATAATGCGCCTTTTTCTCCTCCTTCTCTTCCTGTGTTTTTCCGGAGATGGTTATGGTGTCACCGGTTAGAGAGATGTTTATATTTTTCTTGTCAAAACCAGGAACCTCTGCCTTTATCACAATATTGTCTCCGGTATCAGTGATGTCAACAGCAGGTGTCCACAGTCTTTCGCCATAAAAGTCTGTTTTGAATCTTTCAAGCAACCTGTCAAAGCCTGTTCTTATATCATCCAGCTCCCTGAAGGGTTCCCATTTAACCAGTTTTGCCATATTTACCACCTCCTTTTTGTTTTTTCATACATATAGATGCTGCGTCAGCTCAGGTGGTTTCAAAAATTTCACAGCAGATGGATAAGGCCTAAAATACATAGCAATTTTGTTATATCTTTGAAACTGGAATGGCAAAAATAGATACTCTTTTAAGCCACCTGCCAGTAACAACAGATTCAGAATCTCAAAGATGATGGAAAAAATCTTTACAATGGAAAATGACAGAAAATCAAAAAAAAGACAGAAAAAAAGTTGAAAAACTATTGAAAACAAAGTTGCGTGGACAGAAGGTAAAAAAATGGATAAAAAAGAGCTTTCTCTTCTTGATAGATTTCTGACATTATGGATTTTTCTTGCAATGGCAGCGGGTGTTCTTGCCGGTTATTTTTTCCCGGGTATTTCTGAATTCTGGAACCTTTTTCAGAAAGGAACAACAAATATCCCGATTGCAGCGGGTCTGATACTGATGATGTATCCACCCCTTGCGAAGGTGAAATATGAGGAAATAGGAAAAATCTTTCAGAATAAAAGGTTGCTTACGATCTCCCTTATTCAAAACTGGATTATCGGCCCTCTTGTTATGTTTATCCTTGCAATTTTATTTCTCAGGCATTATCCGGAATACATGATAGGGGTGATTCTTGTCGGACTTGCCCGCTGTATTGCGATGGTAATTGTGTGGAACGATCTTGCTGAAGGCGACAGGGAACTTGCAGTGGGACTGGTGGCTTTCAATGCAATATTTCAGGTGCTTTTCTATGCAGCATATATCTATGTTTTTATTGTATTTTTCCTCGGCAAACTGGGATTTGTGAAAGACCTTAATATCAGTATTTCAATGGCAGATGCTGCGAAAACAGTATTCATTTATCTTGGAATTCCATTTCTGGCAGGCATAATAACAAGGTTTTCTCTTTTGAAATTAAAAAGCAGAAGATGGTACCAAGATATTTTTATTCCAGGGATAAGCCCGATAACGCTTGTGGCACTTCTTTTTACAATCGTTGTGATGTTCTCAATAAAGGGAGAATACATTGTAAAACTTCCTCTTGATGTTTTAAGGGTGGCAGTACCACTTGTTCTGTACTTTTTGATTATGTGGTTTGCAACATTTTTTATAGTACGCAAAATCGGCGCAGGTTATCCAGCAGCCACAGCAATCTCATTTACAGCAGCCAGCAATGATTTTGAACTTGCAATTGCTGTTGCAGTTGCCATTTTTGGCATTGGCTCAAATCAGGCTTTTGCAACAGTCATTGGACCACTGCTTGAAGTACCTGTTCTGATACTTCTTGTTAATGTCGCCTTAAAATTCAGAGAAAAACTTTTTAAGACAAAAGTCAACAATACCACAGCATAACAGATAATAGTATACGGGTCTATAGGAGAAACAAAGGGTTGCGGGATTCATTTTGCACTGGAATAAAGATTTTCCCACAAACATGCATGTTTCAGGGAGCGCTCTATGAATCAGGAATTCAGGAAGGTTGTTGAAGCAATAAAGACGCCAAACAAGTTTGGAAAGCTTGTCCTTGCGCCTTCTGGGAGGAAAGGAATGTACGACAGTCACGCTGTTGATTGCCCATTTGTTTTTGAAAATTCAGGAATATTTTACATGACTCACATCGGCTGGGATGGAATCGGATACAGAACAGGTCTTGCTTCTTCAGAAGACCTTGTGCACTGGAAAAAAGAAGGGCTCATCATTGACAGAGGACCAAAAGGTTCAACAACAGAATTCAATGTGGCCATGATATGGATTCTGAGGGATAATGATCTCTGCAGCCCTGGCTATCTGAAAAAAATTGATGGTGGATTTCTTGGTATGTATCATTCGTATCCGCATCCCGGATATGAATCCGGTTCTGGAGTGATTGGCTTATGCTGGAGTGATGATTTCAGGCACTGGGAACCTGAGGAACCATTCCTGCGGCCGGATGATGGCGCCGCATGGGAAAGCGGAGGTCTTTATAAATCATGTCTTGTTGAGCACAAAGGAACATACTACATGTATTACAATGCTAAGAATCAAACAAAATGGCCATGGATTGAACAGATAGGACTTGCTGTATCCAGCGATCTGAGAAAATGGGAACGCTATGAAGGTAATCCTGTGGTTTCAGTGGGAAAACCTGGCTCATATGACGATACCTTACTTGGCGACCCGTGTGTTCTAAAACACGGTAATATCTGGATTATGTTCTATGCGGCTGTTGGCGGAAAGGGTGATAACTGGCACGCAAGGGAAACCGCAGCGGTTTCCCGCGATCTGCTTCACTGGGAAAAAACTGATGAAATTCTCATTGATGTTGGTCCAAAAGGAAGCATTGACTCAATCCATGCTCATAAACCAGGGATAATCTGGAAGGATGGAAGACTTTATCACTTCTACTGCGCGGTTTCTCCAAATCCAGACAGGCAAATCGGTGAAATTGAAAATGAAGAAATCAGGGGAATCTCTTTCGCATTTTCCTGATAAGAAATTCCTGGAGAAGAAAGTTTAAGGCCTGGTGGCCTGCTTTTTCCTGTATCCCTGATCTTCTTTCGTATTTTGCCAAATAAACTTTTGCCATCAATCACGAACAGAAAAAATCTTGAACAACATACTTTCCTTGACATATCCTGTTGTTGCAGGGATAATAAATAAAGCCATTA
>CAZHJN010000009.1:0-6116 GCA_964532995.1 uncultured bacterium | reverse complement strand
ATATGGAAAAAAATATTGTTGTTGGAATAACCGGTTCTATTGCTGCCTATAAGGTTCCTTCCTTGATAAGGAAACTTCAGGACACTGGATGGACTGTTAAGGTTATTATGACAGAGGCAGCAACAAAGTTTGTTACACCTTTGACTTTTGAGACAATATCGAAAAATCAGGTTTATACTGATATGTTTGAAAGAAATACTCAATGGGAAATCTCGCACATTTCCCTGAGTGAATTTGGAAAGGTGTTGCTTGTGGCGCCGGCAACAGCAAACATCATCGGTAAGGTCGCTTCAGGTATTGCGGATGATTTGCTTTCATCAACAATCATGGCTTTTTCAGGCAAAGTGATTTTTGCGCCAGCAATGAATTTCAGGATGTGGGAAAACCCGATTGTGCAGAACAATGTTAAGAAACTCAAAGAACTCGGGTATATTTTCATTGAGCCAGAAACAGGAAAACTTGCGGATGGAACAATTGCGGCAGGAAGACTTGCCGGTATACAGACGATAGTGGAAACTGTTGAAAAGGTTTTCAAGTCAATCTGAACTTTTTTCTTTTCAATTCCGGGAGGAAAAATGGGTAAGGCATATGCTCTTGATCCGGTGGATGTGAAGCCTGTAAGCACAAAATACAGAAAAATAGCAACAAAGATTCCAGTACCTGAATCAATTCCGGTTCTGGAAAAACTCAGACAATGGGAACCGCGTTCAATGAGCGGTCAACCTCTTGTTGTCTGGCACAGGGCAAAAGGAGTCAATGTTTTTGATGCCTACGGTAATATGTGGCTTGATTTTTCTTCAGGTGTTCTTGTAACAAATGCCGGACATGGAAATCCAAAAATATGCAGGGCAATAAAAGAAATGGTTTCAAGACCTTTTCTCCACAATTACTGTTTTCCAAGCGAAATCAGGGCAAATCTTGCTGAAAAAATTGGTCAGCTTGCTCCAGAACCTCTCAAAAAAGTTTTTATCCTCACCACAGGTGCAGAAACAGTTGAATGCGCAATAAAACTTTCAAGGACAGCCGGAAGGAAAATCAGTCCTTCAAAAAAGGTCATTGTTTCTTTTGAACACGGATTCCATGGAAGAACCCTTGGAGCCCAGATGGCAGGCGGAATTCCTGCTTTGAAAGAATGGATAGGAAACCTTGACCCTGATATGGTTCAGGTTCCATTTCCAGGAGATCCGCGCCAGCAGGACAGAAGCTTTGATGTTTTTATCAATACACTTAAAGAGAAGGGAATAAACTTTGATAATATCTGCGCTGTTATTTCTGAAACATATCAGGGAGGCAGTGCTGCTTTTATGCCTGTGGAATATGCGCAGAAACTCAGGGAATTCTGCAATCAGCACAATGCGCTTTTGATATTTGATGAAATTCAGGCAGGTTTTGGAAGAACAGGGAAACTCTGGGGATTCCAGCATTATGGAGTTGTTCCTGACCTGTTCACACTGGGCAAGGGTATTTCAAGCGGGCTTCCTATTTCTGCGGTTGTCGGAAAACCTGAGATAATGGATCTGTATGATCCAGGTACAATGACAAGCACCCACACCGGAAATCCTGTTTGCGCTGCATCTGCATTAGCAAACATTGAATATATTGTTGATAAAAAACTCCCGGAGAAGGCGGAGAGAATGGGGAAGGTTTTTGAGAAAGAGTTAAAAAGGATAAAAGAAAAATATCCTGTTGCTGGATTTGTCTGCGGGAAAGGTCTTGTATGGGCTATTGGTATTGTGAAACCAGGGACAACTGAACCGGATGGAGATCTTACTTTTGAAATAGTTAAAAAATGCGTTGAAAAAGGACTGCTTCTTTTTGCACCTGTTGGTTTTGGTGGAGCCTCGTTGAAGATAGCGCCACCGCTTGTTGTCAAAAAAGATGCTATTATTGAAGGTTGTTCTGTAATAGAAGAAGCAATAGCAGAAGCATGCTCCTGTTAAAAACTGATTTTTTGAAAATGAAATGGTGAATCTTGGTATAATCGGCACAGGCAGATACGGAACAAATATTATCCATGCTTTCAAGCAACTTGAACAGCAGGGTATTGCGAAACTTGTTTCCATCTGCGATATAAATGAAGAAATATTGAAAGAGCAATGTGAAAGATATGCGGTAAAAGGATACAGAGACTGCATAGAAATGCTTGAAAAAGAGGACATTGATGCTGTCGCTATAGCCACTCCTGATCATCTTCACAGAGAACCATGTGTTCATGCAGCCAGATGCGGCAAACATATTCTTGTGGAAAAACCGATGGACATAACCATTGAAGGCTGTCTTGAAATCCTTGAAGTTGCAAAAAAAAACGATGTGGTTGTCCAGGTTGATTTTCACAAAAGGTATGACCCTTATCATCAGCAGCTCTGCAAAGACATCAGAAATGGCAAATTTGGAACAATTGAATATGGTTATGTTCATATGGAAGACAGGATTGAGGTTCCTTCTGTTTGGTTTTCGTCATGGGCTAAAAACTCTTCTCCTGTTTGGTTTCTTGGGGTTCATTTCATAGACCTGGTTAGGTGGTGCCTTAATTCAAACGGAAAATGTGTATATGCCACAGGTCACAAAATTAAATTGAAACAGATGGGAATTGATACTTACGATTCAATATCAGCAAAGGTTGTTTTTGAAAATAATGTTTCTGTCAGTTTTGATTTTAGCTGGATACTGCCTGAAAGTTTTGAATCAATTGTCAATCAATCCATAAGGTTTGTTGGAACAGATGGAATTATTGAGTGTGATACCCAGGACAGGGGAACAAGATTATGCAGCAGAGAAAAAGGTATGGAAACATACAATGTCGGTTTCATTCTTGAATCAAAGGATATATCAGGAAAAACTGTTTACAGAGGATACGGGATTGAAAGCATTGCGGATTTTGTGTATAATATACTTTATCTTAAAAAAGGCGGAAGCATACAGGATCTGAAGAAAAACACAACAGGCGCATTCGGAGAGGATGGTCTTGAGGTCACAAAAATTGCTGTTGCTATGCATAGAAGCCTGGAAACAGGCAAAATAATTTACATATAAGGAGAATTATAATGGCAACAAGGATTCGTCTTGTGAGAAGGGGAAAAAGAAACAGGCCTTTTTACAGCGTGATTGTTGTGAGCGATGAGAAGGATGGAAGAGGTGATGTAATAGAGATTCTTGGATATTACGATCCGCTCAGGGAACCACCTGTTTTTGAGGTTAAAAATGACAGGGTTTTACACTGGTTGAAAGTTGGAGCTCAGACTTCTCCAACAGTAAGAAGTTTTATAAAGAAAAAGGGTATTCTGAATCAGGTTAATGCGGATTGATATCATAACGATTTTCCCTGAAATTTTTAGCCCGCTTCATTCAAGTATCATTAAGAGGGCTCAGGATAAAGGTGCGATTGAACTTCATCTTTGGAACCTGAGAGATTTTTCAAAGGATAAGCATAAAAAGGTTGATGATGCGCCTTATGGCGGCGGCAAAGGAATGGTTCTTGCGTGTGAACCAATTTTCCTTGCGGTAGAACATATTAAGAAACATAATGTTGGCTCTTTGACAATTCTGACAGGCCCTCAGGGAGAACTTTTTACTCAGGAAAGCGTAAAGGCGCTTTCAAGAGAAAAAGGTCTGATCATTATATGTGGTCATTATGAGGGTGTTGATGAGAGGGTCAGAAGTATTATTGATTGTGAAATTTCCATAGGTGATTATGTATTGACCGGCGGGGAACTGCCGGCAATGGTAATGGTTGATTGTATAACCAGGTTATTGCCTGGGGTATTGTCTGAAGAGGCACAAAAATATGATTCATTTTTTGACTGTTTGCTTGACTGGCCATGTTATACAAGACCTGAAAATTTCAGGGGATTGAAAGTTCCGAATGTGCTTCTTTCCGGAAACCATGAAAAGATAAAACAGTGGAGACTGAAACAGGCTATAGAAAGAACAAAAGAAAAAAGGCCTGAACTTTACAGATTATATCTTAATAAAAAAGGGGGAACAGATGAATCCCAAAATAACTGCTCTTGAATCAGAGATAAAGCCAAAAAAGGAAATTCCAGAATTTTACCCAGGTGATGAAATTGAGGTTCATATCCGTGTTCAGGAAGGAGAAAAAACAAGGATACAGGTTTTCACAGGTACCTGTATAGCAAAGAAAGGAACAGGTTTAAGGGAAACATTTACGGTCAGAAAAATTTCCTATGGAGAAGGCGTTGAAAGAATTTTTCCGATTTATTCTCCGAACATTGTAAAGATAAAACTTGTAAAATCAAGGAAAGACAATCGCCTTGCTCCAAGGGCGAAGATGTATTATCTCAGAAAGAAAAAATCCTGAGTATGACAGATGCAAAGGAAACAGGCAAAGAAGGTGAGGAAATCGCCGCAAGATTTTTGAAATCAAAAGGTTACAGGATACTGGAAAGAAACTACAGAACAAGATTCGGAGAGATTGACATAATCGCAAGAAAGAAAAAAAATATTGTTTTTGTTGAGGTAAAAACAAGAACATCCGATGAATTTGGTAGTCCTTCAGAAGCAGTGAACAGGAAAAAACTTGCAAAGCTTACCAGCGTAGCCAGCCAGTTTATTCAGGAAAACAGATTTGAGGGTTTTTCTTTTGAATTTGAGGTTGTTTCAATAACAAAACAGGGTAATCAGTGGCATTGTGAAATCATACCTGTGGATTGATTGATGCTTTCAAAGATTCAGTCAGTATCTGTCTGGGGAATTGATGGATACGGCGTAAGTGTTGAGGTTGATATCTCAAAAGGGATCCCTGGTATTTCCATAGTCGGGCTTCCTGACCAGGCTGTTAAAGAAAGCAAGGACAGGATAAAGCCAGCCATAAAAAATTCAGGTTTTGATTTCCCTCAATCCAAAATCACAATAAACCTTGCTCCGGCTGATCTTAAAAAAGAAGGTTCGTGTTTTGACCTGCCTGTGGCTCTTGGAATTCTTGCCGCAAAACAAATTATTCCTGGTGAGTCATTAAAAAATTACTGCTTTGTCGGAGAAGTGGCGCTGGATGGTTCAATAAGGCCTGTCAGCGGCATTCTTCCAATGGCAATTTTTGTGAAGAATACAAATGGTAAATTTGTGGTACCTGCTGCCAGTGCCCTTGAAGCATCGGCTGTTGGAATAGAAGTGTATCCTGTTGAGAATCTTAGAGAATGTGTTGATTTCCTTTGTGGGAAAAACCAGATCAAACCATATCCTTTTGATAGTCAGAAAATTTTTGCCCGACACAACAAATATGAAGTTGATTTCAGAGAAGTGAAAGGTCAATCCCTTGCCAGAAGAGCAATTGAAGTGGCTGTTGCAGGATCTCACAACATTCTGATGATAGGTCCGCCAGGTGCCGGTAAAAGCATGATTGCAAAAAGAATTCCAACGATATTTCCATCACTTACAATTGATGAAGCCATAGAGATTACAAAGATTCACAGTGTCGCAGGTATACTTGATGGAGGAATTGTTTCAACAAGACCCTTCAGGCAACCACATCATACAATTTCTGATATTGCGATTATCGGAGGAGGGGCAATTCCGAAACCAGGTGAAATATCTCTTGCTCATAATGGAGTGCTTTTTCTTGATGAACTGCCTGAATTCCACAGAGATGTTCTTGAGTCTCTTCGCCAGCCAATGGAAGATGGAAAAGTTGTTGTTTCACGGGCTAAAGGAAGGGTTGAATTTCCATCAAGGTTTTTTCTTGTTGCGGCAATGAATCCCTGTCCATGCGGCTGGTATGGCGATAGCAGAAGAGCCTGCAGATGCACTGTGCCGCAGATAATAAATTACAGAAAGAAAATATCAGGTCCGCTTCTTGACAGGATTGACATACAACTGGAGGTTTCAGCCCTTGGTTCAAAGCAGCTTATTTCTGATCAGGCTGCTGAAGATTCTGAAAGCATCCGCAGCAGAATTGAAAAATGCAGAAGAATTCAGATTGAAAGATTTAAGGATACCGGAATCTTCTGCAATGCGCATATGAACTCAAAACAGATTAAGCAATTCTGCGCGCTTGATGATGAGTGTAAAAGGTTTATTCAGCAGGCCCTTGAACAGATGCATCTATCAGCAAGGGGGTATGACAGAGTCATTAAGGTAGCCCGCACGATAGCAGATCTTGA
>CAZHJN010000008.1:54922-56288 GCA_964532995.1 uncultured bacterium | reverse complement strand
TATTCATAGCCACATTTTAGCATTTTTAAGTGGCTATTTTCAAACATAACCCTAATTTTTACTGTGCATACAACATCACAGGAGCAGTAATACCGCCTGTACCGAGTTCATTCACTCTATTATTTGTGATTCTGACAGTAATAAAGTTCTCTCTGCCATACTGAACAAAATCCGTTACCTCAAATTCAAAGGGAACAAATGCTCTGCCATGACTTTCACCAACAAGTTTTCCATTGATCCACACCTTTGCAAGTTCATCCACACCGCCAAACCAGATAAAGATCTTTTTGCCCTTGAACTTCTCGGGTACTATAGTTGAATTTCTGTACCAGGCATAACCCTTGTAATATCTCAGCCCTTGATCACTCCAGGATAATGTCTTTGTTTTTATCTTCGTCCAGTTTCCACCAATTTTTTCTGCCCTGAAATATCCTAACTCTTCACCTATTCCTGTGGAATCCAACAAAAAATCCCACTCGTCAGGTAAACCCGCAACAAGAGTATTCTTCCCTGTGATTCTTTCAAATCCCTCTTCAATACATGGAGAGAAAAATCTTTTCATGTAAGAAGTTGCTGCCTTTTCTACAAACATTTTTGGCTCATATTTAAATGCTCTTTCCTGAATTCCACGAAGATTATCAAGGTCCTTTTTAGCAGAAACAAAATCAAATCTGTTTCTGTTTTCAAGCATCGAAAGAAAACTGGCCAGATAGTCATAAGACAATCTGAATATAGCCACCCTTTCAGCATACCTGGTATTTTTTGCCAGTGTTTCCGCTTTTTTAAGATGCTGATCCGCACTTTTCATAACCGACGGATTGTAAATAAATGGAAGGTCATGTGAGCAACCTGTATGATAATCTGCATCCCTTAAAGCTGCATCCATCAACACAATGTATTTTTCCATCTCAGATGAAGCCGGGCCAAAAAAATTAACGGAGAAATCCTTTATCAGGGCATCAACATCTGCCTTATGATTCCAGAAAAGTCTTGTTGCAATATATATCGTTGGTGTCATGCTTGCCCAGTGAGGAATTGTTTCCACCCGCCAGCCTTTAATACCAAGTTCCTTTGCAACCGGTATCTCATCTCTTATTGCGTGAACCTTGCTGAAAGGAAATCCAGGGTCCGCAAGATTAAAGAAGTATCCTCTCTCGTATGTTTCCGGTAATAACTTGCCCCAGGCTTCCATAATCTTTCTGTAATAACTCCTTTCAGGACATACAGGATTTGACATACCATGTATCCTGCACAAATTTATTGGAGCAAAGGCAGGAACAATCCTTGGATCAGGTTTCACCTTCACAGGAGGTTTCATATAATCAGAATAGCAGTAAAAACCAATTTTTTTATCAGGAAATTCATC
>CAZHJN010000008.1:18136-54822 GCA_964532995.1 uncultured bacterium | reverse complement strand
CAACAAGAGCAAAGAGCTCTGGTTCCTTGTTTATATCAGGTTTGCCAATGTTAATCCCATGAGCAGAAGGAAACATTGGCCCACCCAGTCGCATCCTCCTGTACCAGGTTTTATCTGCTGCCATTTGAAGATGTCTTGCTGTAAAAGATGGGACCTGAACAGTATTTTGCTCATTCAAAGCAATTGTCTTTTTTTCAGGTATTACTGTTCCGATATCTCCTGGCATATACCAGCGAACCCCCAGTTGTTCAAGAAGTTCATACACGCCGAAAAGTGTTCCTTCCGGCGAGAGGCCGGCAACCCTTATCTGGTTTACACCGGCTGGATTTGACTCCACCTTTATCATAAAAGATGCTGGATCATCGCCTGAAGTACGAATGCTTTTTTCCATCTCAGAAGTCATACCGGAAGCACCGAGAAAAACATAGCACAACCCTTTTCTATCAAAACCGGGGTTAATCTGCCATCCTTTTCCAGGAGTTTCCTGAACAATCTCCAATTTACAGCCACTCATCTTTTCGATATGGTCAGCCAGTTCTTTTGCAGCAAGAATTTCATCAGCATGAGGCTGAGCCGGTATCAAAATAACTGATTTAACATTCCCGTTCTCAACAAGCATCACCTGTTTTGCACAGAATCCGTATGTGCACAGTAAAAACAAAAGAAGAAATGCCAGCATTCTCATGATTTAACTCCTTGATCTTTTATTTCTGAAACAAGTTTTTCCATTCTTCTTCCATATTCAATATAGTTGTTATACCTTGCCTGAGCCTCTGATTTTACACTTGGATCATGATAAACAACAGCCATATGCGGTTCAATGGAGATTCCTCCATCATATCCGCGCGAAAATAAGTCAGTCAGTATTTCCCGGACCATACCATTCCCTTCCCCGGGAAATGTGCAGACACTTTTACCGTCCTCCTTCACATAACCATCTTTGATGTGTACATAAACAACATGATCCCTTACATGGGTATAGAATTCCCATGGATCCTGCATCTTATAGGGTGGATTACCTCTGACATCCTTGTGAAAAAGCGGATTTCCAGTATCATAAACAAGCTTCAGTGAAGGTGAATTCACACCCTCAAGAAGTCTTAGAGTATGTTCCCACGAAAGAGAACCCCAGCCCGAGCAGTTTTCATGAACACATAGGACTCCTCCATCTTCTGCCATTTTGACTATGGTTTTTACTCTTTTTATTGCCTCCTGCGACCAGTCTTTATCAAGAACCTCATCAGGTATTGCAAAACTCATTATTCTAATCATCTTTGTACCCAGTCTGTGCATCCTCGGAATTGCTCTTTTCATCTCCTCATAGCTTTTATCCGGTGGTTCTGTAATCTTCTGAGACCAGTTGGCAACACCGCTGCCAAAACAGTTGATTTTAATTCCGGATTCCTCAAGTTTTGCAACAATCTCATCAAATTTTCTGTCATCAACCATTGTCAGATTGACACCATCAATGCTTCTTGACTCAATATACTTCCATCCAAGTTCTTTTGTGGCCCTTATCTGACCATCAATATCAGCGGCTGCCTCATCTGCAAAACCAGTAAGATACATTTTCCCTCCCTGTTATTTTCATCTTACTTTTTCTCTGTATTATCAGGCAATCTTATCGAAGTGTCAATATATCCAGCTGTTGTTATTTCTTTTGTTGATGCACCAAGTTCCTGAAGTTTTCTTATTGAAGGAATGAGTCTGCCTTCAAGAGAAGCTATGGAATTATTGTAGCTTTTTACCGCTGCATCAAGATCCTTACCGGTTTTTCTTATGTGATCAATAAATATTGCCAGTCTGTCATAAAGCTCCCGACTGGCATTTGCAATTGCCATCGCGTTTTCCTCTATTGAATGCTGTTGCCATCCAAAAGCAACTGCCTTCAATAAACCAAGCAGTGTCACAGGAGTTGCGATAAGAACATGGTTTTCAATTGCATACTCGAGAATGCCTGGATCAACCTCATATGCAGCACTTATGGAAGCTTCATTGGGCACAAACATAATAACAACATCAGGTGCGGGTTGAAATTGAACCCAGTATTTCTTGCTCGCAAGATTCTGAATCGTCTCCTTCACTTTTCTGGCAAAAATAGCAAGTTTTTCCTGTCTCTTTTCCGGTTCTGCGTTCATTGCTTCAAGGTAAGATAGCATTGGACTCTTAGCGTCAACAGGAAGAATGCCGCCATTTGGTAAATGGATTATCATATCAGGCCGGCCCTGTTCTGAACTTGCCTGTTCTTCGTAATCCACATGTCTGGTCATCCCTGCCAGTTCAACGACCCTTCTCAGTTGAATCTGTCCCCACTGACCGCGAAACTCTGTCGTTCTCAGAGCATGATTCAGCTGGAGAGTAATTGTTCTCAACTGGTCCTGGGTTATAAAAAGATGCTGTAATTCTTTCTGTAAACCCTCATAAGCACCTTCCCTTTTCTTTTCAATAATTCTTATTTCCTCATCCATCTTCCTGAGTGTTTCAGAAAGTGGTTCCACAAGTTTCTGAAGCTCAACTCTATGGGTTGACCAATCGCCGCGCACCTGCTGAAGGATGGATTCAAGTGATTGCTTTGCATTCTTGAGAAAATCTTCAGAATTACCCCTTAAAACCTGTGTTGCCAGAGAAGTAAATGCTTCTTTTAATTGTTCCTGAGCTTTTTCTGTCCACGAAATCTTTTCATTAAATGACTCTTTTTCCTTTTTAAGTTCTGCTATCTCCACCATGAGTCTGGAGTTTTCTTCTGCAAGGTTTTGCTGGCTATTTTCAAGTTCAGAGATTCTTCTCTCCTTTTCACTGAGAGATTTTTTGTTTTCCCGAATCTGGAAAATTAACAAAATCACAACTGTTATCAGAACAAAAACAACTATAAGAGCGTTCATATTAATATTCCTGTATTTTCCAGCCTTTATTATACGATAGAATTTTAGACGAAAAAAAATCAACCAAGTGTTTCATACATTTCTTCTTCAAGTATCTGTAAAAAAACCTTCACTATATCAGGATTAAACTGTGTGCCGCTGTTCTCTTTCAACTCCCTTATTGCCTCACTTTTTGACTTCGGCTTTCTATATGCACGTTCTGAAATCATGGCATCAAAAGCATCGGCAACAGCAAGAATTTGAGTCATTATATTTATTTGATTTCCTTGAAAACCACAGGGATATCCTTTACCATCAAACCTTTCATGATGCTGGCTTACAATTTCAAGTGCTTCTTTTTCAAAAAATATTGGCCTGAGAATTTCTTTTCCCACAACAGGATGCTTCCTGATAATATTCCATTCTTGCTCGGTGAGAGGTTCAGCCTTGTGCAGGATACTTTCTTCTATACCAAGTTTACCTATATCATGCAACAATGCTACCTCTTTGAGTAAGGAAACCTTTATTTCAGGTAACTCAAGTTTCCTGGCTATTTTCTCTGAAAAATATGCAACCCTTTCAGAATGACCTTTGGTATAAGGGTCTCTTGCTTCAAGAATTGAAACCATTGAACGAATCGTTCTGTATAAATAGGTGTGAAGGATTTTTCTTGAAGCATTAAGGCTGTTTACCATCTTATTAAAGGTCCGGGCAAGCTGTCCAAATTCATCATTGCTTTCAACATTTATACGAAAGGCAAGATTTCCTCTCTGAACGTTCTCAATTCCTTCAACAAGATTGCGAACAGGAATAGAAATCTGCTTTGATACAAAAATACCAAATAAAACGGTCAGCAGGATAAGAAATACTGTTATTCCAAGTATCTCTAAATAAATCATCCTGTGAAATTTCCCATCGCCGGTGGCCATATCATATTTCAATCTGAGTACCATCAAAGGTTTTCCGTCAACATCTCTGACAGGAACATAGCCTGTCATAAATCTTGTTCTGTATAAACCATCCCTGTCTCTCAAAACAACAGGCACAACAGAACCCATTAATATTCCGGGGAGATTATCAATTGTATATTGCTTCCCTGTCAGAAGTATCGGTCCCATATCTTTATCCGAATGCGCTCCTGCAACAACATGGAAACTATGATCATCAGCTTTTTTCAGAAGATAAACAGAACGCATTGCCTGAATATTATCAAGTATTTTTTTAAGTTTTTCATCCAGATCCATATTGTTCATCCTCTCAGCAGAAACATCGCTGGAGGATGATTGCACAGTATTATCAATCCTGATAAGGGTGCTTATGGTCTGGGCTATATTAGAAAATTCTGATTCGGACATCTTTCTGTGATATTTTGCTATGAACCAGACGAAAAATAGATTGCTGGTAATAATAACAGTAAGAACCGGTAATGTAAATACTATAAGAACCCTGGTTCTAAAATTTCTCATAGGTGCTTATCCTGATTCCGGAAACTTACCGGATTTTTCAATAAAATATGCGCCCAGAAGGAAGAAATTCATGTTCTGGACAGTATTCCAATGTACTTTTCCAGCAACGCAAGGTTTTCAGAAGAAATTTCTGAGATCTGACACCCATAATGATAAACAGAACCCACACGGGATTCATTCAGTACAATACAGTCAGCCCTGACTGTTTCAGAAAAATGCTTTATGACAAGCCTCATCTCCAGGGAATAGGTCTTACCAACTTTCAAAGGTTGACGGGTTTCAATACGAACACCCGACCTGTTGATGTTAATTATATTGATATCAATACTTCCATGCAAAAGCCCTTTTTCAACTGCCTTTCCACTCAGAAGCCCGCTATCATAACGCCTCTCTTTTCTGCTATCAATGGCAATAGGAGAGGTTCTTACTATCGCCATCCTTCTAAGTGTGGGGCAGAAAATCTTGCAGGTGAAGTAATGCCACTTATCTTCCCAGAAGAAAAACGCGGTACCATTCTTGCCCATGCCACTTTCACCTGTGGACTGGTCTGTCAATTCAACAAAAATCTCTCCCTGTTTCCCGATGCCAATCATTCCTGTTGTGTGTTCTCTGTTTTCGACTCTTATAATAAACTCCCGGACATTTCTCAGATCCAGTGCACTCATATATCCCATTAATACTATACTATGTGAGTATTAAAGAGTCAATAAAACACAAAAACACACAAAAAAATACCGATTTATGTTATAATGCTTTTCACACGGAGACTGAATGTTTTTTAATGTATTCATAAGATTACTGTCTATCTTTTTGATAATCCTTGCTGGCGCTATTGCAAGACGAAGAGGATTTTTAACCGATGATACAGCCAGCGCTATGGCTGTTTGTGTAACAAATTTTTTCTATCCTGCCCTTATAGTATCATCTATAACATCCGGTTTCACCATAAAATCTCTCATGTCTAACTGGGTGCTTCCTGCGGGCACAGTTGTTATTATGCTAACCGGCTACATCATTGGTATTCTGTTTACAGGATTTCTTTCATTCGAAAGTATAAAACAGAAAAACACATTCCTTTTCCAGTGCACAATAAACAATTATGTTTTCCTTCCACTTCCTGTTGCCGGTATGTTTCTCGGCAATACAGGCATTGCTCATCTGATTTTTTCAAGTCTGGGTTCTGAAATTTCTGTCTGGACAATTGGTATACTTGGACTTACAGGAAATAGAATTGAAAGGAAAAGTCTGAAAAACCTCTTCAGCGTGCCGATTATTGCCCTGTTTTTTGCGATATCAGTCATAACAATCAGAGATGTTTTTACCATTGATGCAATTGCAGAAAATATCTTTTTGAAAAACATTATTCAGGGGTTTGCAGTCTCTCTGGATATGTTCGGAAAAGCAACTGTCCCGCTTGCTCTGTTTCTTGCCGGAAGCAGAATATCAAAAATTCCGATGTATCAGTTGAGAATAAAAAACCAGTTCTGGATAGTCTTCCTCAGACTTGTTTTCATTCCTGCTGCAGCCTGCGCTGCTCTTTCATTTTTCCCTGCTTCTTATGAAATTTTTCTTGTACTTTCAATAGTGGCCATCATGCCTGCTGCAATAGCAAGCATAATACTCAGTGATGCTTATAAGGCAGATATTGAATTTGCATCGTCCAGTGTTCTGACAACACACATTTTATCGCTTCTAACAATACCTGCATGGTTAACATTTTTGATGAAATGAAAATAAAACAAAGAACGTGATAGAATATAAAAGCAAACCGATCGGATGTTTTCTTTTTCTTCCCGGGGGAGATGAAAATGATCCAGATAACAGGAAAAATTGTCAAGATAAGATTCAAGAAATATTTCGAAGAGCAGAGATTGTGGGTTTTTGTTGGCAAGGTAATTGATTTTTCAGAAAACTGGCTTATGGTGGAAGGTAAAGGGTTGATAGTATCAAAAGGGAAAATCACACCTGTGGACATTGATGAAGACATTCGCACGCTTATCATACCAAAGGATAATATTGCTCATATAAGAATCCTTCCGGATGACTTTGACATTTCAAATATTGAGGTTGAGGAACGTGGTATACGATATTTCATAAGGGGCAAAGGCGGACCGCATACAAGCATAGGAGAAATATAAATAAATGGAATGTCTTGCATTGGATGAAAATGGATATGGCCCGATTCTTGGACCTCTTGTTGTAACAGGTATAGCAGCAAGTTCTGATCTACCAGCAGATTGGCCTGCAGAAATATATGACAGCAAACGTCTGTTTTCTTCTGTAAACAAATTAGCAAAGATAGAAAGAATAGCACTTTCAATTTTTAAAATTTCAAATAAAACAATACCGAAAAGCGTTCTGGATATTTTTGACAGCTTTGAAAACACCTATTGCTCTGAAAAAAAACACAGAATCTGCTTTCAGCATTTACCGCATTTACCCTTATGCACACCTACAAATGAGATTGAAAGATACTCAGAGTGTCTTTCTGGCTTTCTGGAGGAACATAAAATTCTGATAGAATCAGTAAATGTACAGATTCTTTGCGTGAGTAAATTCAATGAGCTATGCAGAAAAAATCTTAAGAAAGATTTCATAAACTACACTTTGTTTGAAAAAATTATCTTACAATCCCTGAACTATTGCGACAATCTTATGGTTAAGGCTGGTAAGATAGGCGGAAGAAAAACTTATACCCGGTTTCTCAAACATGGCTTCTCTCACTGGAGAATAACCGAAAAACAGGAAGATTTTGATAACTCCACATACCTGATTGAAAAAAATAATAAAAAAATAGTATTGAGTTTTCTGAAGGATATAGAACAGAAATCGTTTCTTGGAACTCTCGCAGGTATATGCGGGAAATATGTTCGTGAGCTTTTTATGACAGGCATAAATAAATATTTTGGTAATGAAAAACCCATCTCAGGATACAGGGATTCCCGCACCGCTGAATTTGTAAGGAAACTTCATATTGAAAACCCACCTGATATTGATTGTGTTCTGAGAATCAAATAGAGTTTCAGTTATTCTCGATCTGTTATAATATAAACTGACATGGAACAACAACAGATAAGACTGCCCACAAACTCAATAGTGGGAGAGATTTTCGGTCTGTTTCTTTTTTTATATGGATTCAGGATACTGTATAAAAAAAGGTTGATTCAAAATGTCCAGACCTCAACGGTAAGAGCAATTTCGATGGGTGAGGTTGAAATAAAGGGAAAAGTAAAAGCAGGATATATCCTGAAAACACCTTTATCAAAAAAGGATTGTGTTTTTTTCAGATATACTGAGGAAAAAGCCATAAAGGTTGGAAATAGCGATAGATGGATAAAGACTGTTGATATGAGAACGAATTTCCCTTTCTATCTTGTTGATGAAACAGGAGCAATCATAGTTGATCCGGTAAAGGCAGAATTAAATATTGTAAACAGGTATGTTGAACAAAAAGGAAATATCAGGAAAACAGAATACTATATTAAGGAGGACGAAAATCTATATATCCTGGGAAAAGCAAAAAAACTATCATCAGAAATTGACATTGAGCATAAAATGATTGAGGAAAGGCTCAATGAAATTATGAAAAATCCACAGGAGAAAAAGGAAATAGATAGAAATCTTGATTCGAAGATAGATGAAAATGAGTTAGCCGAAACAAGGGGAAAAATAAGGCAGGAAATAAGAAACCAGTTAGAAAAAGCATTTAAGGGAAACAAAGATAATTTTCTCTTACCACATCTCAAAGATGTGATAATTGGAAAAGAAAAAGGCTCACCCTTTATCATTTCCACAATGGCTGAAGATACACTTGTAAAAAATATGGAGGTTAAATCTTTTTTTATGATATATGGTGGAGCTTTTCCAATAATATGGAGTAGCTGGGCAATTCTAACACATATGCATAAATAAAAAACCATCATGGAACCTTCTGATATTAAATATAAACGGAAACATCAATATTCTGGCTGCTGCAATAAAATAGCATGGATCAGGAACAGATAAAACAAATTTCAACTGCCGTACTGGGCGAGATCTTCGGTATATACATTTTTTTCAATGGATTCAGAACGCTCCATAAAAAAAGATTGATTCAAAATGTTCCCACTTCAACTGTAAGAGCAATTCCTATGGGTGAGGTTGAAATAAAAGGAAAGGCAAAAGCAAAAAATCTTTTGAAAACACCGGTATCAAAGATACCCTGTGTTTTCTTCAGGTATGTTGAGGAAGAGTGGAGAAAAGTGGGAAAAAGCTATCGCTGGGTTAAAACACTTGATACAACCAGTAGAAATATTTTCTATCTTGTTGATGATACAGGGGCTGTTAAAATTTTACCGGATGGTGCGGAACTCAATCTTGTAAATAACTACGTTTCCAGAGAGGGCAATATCAGAAAAACAGAATATTATATTCTTGAAAACGAATATCTTTATGTGCTTGGAAGAGCAAAGAAGTTACCATCAAGAGAGGAAATAGAAAATCAAATTGTGGAGAAAAAAATTGAACAGATTATAAAAAATCCTGATGAAAAAATCAAACTTGATAAAAACAGGGATATGTGGATAGATGAAAATGAGTTAACTGAAGTAAAAGAGAAAATAAAGGAAGAAGCCAGAATTCATCTGGAAAAAGCCACAGAACTGCAAAAAGATGATTTTGTGCCCTCGCACCTTTCTGATGTGATAATTTGCAAAACAGATGGATTTCATTTTATAATTTCAACTATGGAAGAAAATAAGATGGTGGAAAGTTTTAAAAAGAGATCCGCTTTTATGATTTTCGGCGGATCATTTTTAATCGTTTTCTTTTTCTGGTTAATCCTGAAAACTATAACAGCTAAATAGGAAGGGAATATGCCAATTGTAGCCCTTACAACAGGACTCATTGTACTTGGAATTGTCATATATTTCATAACCATTTATAACGGCCTGATAAAAATGAGAAGAGACATTGATAAAAACTGGTCAAACATTGATGTCCTTCTCAAACAGAGACACGATGAAATAAATAAATTAATCAAGGTATGTGAAGGTTATATGAAGTATGAAAGAGAAACGCTTGAGAAAATCACGAAAATGAGAACCCAGTATTTGAGCACGCAGGATGTTGAAGAAAAGAAACAGCTGGATAACCAGATAACATCAGCCCTCAGAACGATTTTCGCAGTTGCAGAAAATTATCCTGAACTTAAGTCAAATAACAATTTTCTTCAACTGCAAAATAGAATCAGCGAACTTGAAAATCAGATTTCAGACAGAAGGGAGTTATACAATGAAAGTGTAAATCTTTTCAATATCAGAATCCATCAGATACCCGATACTCTGGTGGCAAAAATGATGGGATATATGGATCAAAAATTGTTCGTTGTTCCTGAAGAAGAAAGAAAAGATGTTCAGATTAAGTTTGAATTCCCAAAATAAAATCAATACCAGAAGTCATAACATACAATTTCTTCCAATTTTTTTCTTTTTTTCTCTTTTGACAAATCAACAGGATATCCTAAAGGAGTGAATGCAACAGGTTCAACACCTTCCGGAAGCTTCAAAATCTTTTTTGCATTTTCAACATCAAAAGCACATATCCAGCACGTCCCAAGTCCGAGGTCAGCTGCAGCAAGGATCATATGATCCATCGCAATGGCACAATCTATGTCGGCATGATTCTTACCGTCATTCCTTGTCCATGCCTGACTTTTTATCCCGCATATACATATGACAACAGGTGCCTGGACAAACCAGTCAACATCATATATCTTTCTCAGTTCATCCTGCCTCTGCAATGTATTTATCAATATTATCCTGTATGGTTGCCTGTTTGCCGCAGAAGGTGCAAGCCTTGCAGCCTGAAGTATTTTTTCAATCTTCCATTTTTCAACAGGATCTTTCCTGTAAGCACGGACACTGTATCTTTTTTCAATAAGTTTCTGATATTCCATGGTTTTATCTCCTGTTTATTAATCTCTTTCTCTAGCAATGCCCCTATCTGATGTTTCAAGAAATTTAACAAGATCCCTGACTTCAGAAATTTCAAACAATCCAGATGATTTCAACTCATCAATAGATTGCTGAACAGTAAAATTTCTGCGAAATACTATCCTGTAGGCTTCTTCAAGGGCGGAAATAACTTCAGTCGGAAAATCACGTCTTTTTAAACCAATAATATTTATTCCATGCGGCCTTGCAGGATGCCCATCTGCCACAATAAATGGAACAATATCCTTGGTAATTTTTGAACATCCCCCGGTGATTGAATGTTTCCCTATTCTTGAAAACTGATGTATACCCACAAGACCCCCAATAATTGCATAATCATCAATAATAACATGTCCGGCTATTGTGGCAGCATTTGCTATAATGCAATAGTTTCCGATAACGCAGTTGTGAGCAACATGAACATATGCCATAAGAAGATTATTGTCCCCAATAACTGTGGATTGATTTTCTCCTGTGGCTTTATTTATTGTAACAAATTCTCTTATTGTGTTGTTTCTGCCAATTTTCACAAAAGAAAATTCGCCTCTGTATTTCAAATCCTGAGGTGGGTTTCCAACCGCAGCTCCGGTAAATATTTTGCAGTTATCTCCGATTTCAACATTGCTGGCTATATGAACCATGGGACCCATATCACAACCATTCCCAATTATTGAATTTCCTTCAATAATAACAAACGGACCAATACGGGTATCTTTTCCAATTTCTGCGCGAACATCAACCTGTGCGGAAGGATGTATGAGGGACATTTTGATCAACCATCTACGAGTGCAAACATCAAAGTCGCCTCGCAGGCAATTTTGTCATCAACATAAGCTTTTCCCTGAATCTGACCTACTCTGCTTTTAAGACGACTGACCTCAACTTTTAATACAAGCTGATCACCCGGTCTCACAGCACGACGGAACTTTGCCTGCTCAATACTCATGAAAAAGGCAAGTTTCCCATGATTTTCTTTTTTGCTCAGCATCAGAACACCGGCAACCTGAGCGATAGCTTCAACAATCAGAACACCCGGCATAACAGGTCTGCCTGGAAAATGTCCCTGAAAAAACCACTCATTGGATGAAACGTTCTTGATCCCGATGACTCTTTTATCCTCTTCGAGTTCAATAATTCTATCAACAAGAAGAAAGGGAAATCTGTGGGGTATAACTTTTTCAATATCATCAACCTCAAGAACCGGTTTTCTTTTCTCTATTGATGTATCTGAATACACAGCGCTGACTTTTTCTTTTTGCAAAAGGTTTCTCAAACTTTTCACCAGTTTTGTGTTCAACGCATGTCCGCTTTTTATTCCTATGATATGAGCTTTCAAAGGCATTCCAAGAAGCGCAAAATCCCCTATAAGATCACAGATTTTGTGTCTTACCGGTTCATTTGGAAATCTGAACTTGTTTTTTATAACACCATTTTCTCCAATGACAACTGTGTTGTTAAAATCCGAGCCCTTCCCGAGACCAATGGATTTAAGCCTCTCCACCTCTTCCTCAAGACAGAATGTCCTTGCTGGTGCAATTTCCTTTGCATAGGAATCAGGAGTGACCTCAAATGAAGCGTACTGTGATTTAATCAGCGAATTCTGGTAATCAAGAGTATATGATATCCTCAGATTTTCAGAAGGAAGAGCAACTATGTGCGAAGAATTTTCGGAAATATAAATCGGTTCTTTCAATCTGTAGAATTTTTTCGATTCATTCTGTTCAACTATTCCAGAGTTCATAAACTTCTCAACAAAGACTAACGTACTGCCATCAAGGCCCGGACATTCACCACCTTTTATCTCTATAATCAAATTGTCAAGTGCGAGTCCATATATTGCTGACATTAAATGTTCTATCGTATGGATATGAACATTCCCGTTTGATATGGAGGAACGTCTTGGAAATTTTTCCACATCAAGGAGAAAATTGATATCCGCTCTTATTGCTGGACTTTCAGGAATATCCTTTCGTATAAATATAATTCCTGTATTTGCCGGTGCAGGATGTACGCTGATTGATACCTTTTCTCCGGTATGAAGGCCAATCCCTTCTATTGAGAACGGACGCTCAATTGTCTTCTGATTCATTTTTCTGTTTCTGAATTTTTTTCTCTAATTGGGCTATCCGCTTTTCAAGATCCTTGAGCTTTTCAAAAACCTCAGGAGATCTGCGAAGATAAGCGGCGCATTTCATATCTTCCCATTTTTCTCTTGCTGGAAATCCCGAAACATTTGCGTTCGCAGGAACATTTTTTGTAACACCTGCTTTCCCACCGATAATTGCATTATCTCCAATTTCTATATGTCCGATGAGGCCCGCCTGCCCTGCGATAATAACATTTTTCCCCACCCTTGTACTTCCTGAAATACCAACCTGAGCTACTATGATTGTATTATCCCCGATAATAACATTATGAGCAATCTGAACAAGATTATCTATCTTAACGCCATTACCAATATACGTCTTTTCAAACCTTGCACGATCAATCGTCACATTTGAACCGATTTCAACGTCATCTCCTATTTCAACTGTTCCTATCTGGGGTATTTTATGATGGACACCCTTGACCGTGGCGAAACCAAAACCATCTCCACCAATCACTGTTCCAGAATGAATGTTAACCCTGTCACCTATGATTATTCTTTCGCGTATTATCACATGAGGATATATAAAACAATCATTTCCTATTCTGGTGTAATGCCCAATATAACCGCACGCACCAACAACAGTCCTATCTCCTATGACCACATCATCTTCAATCACTGTATAAGGCTGGATTGAAACATCCCTGCCCAGTTTAACATTTTTGCCTATGATAGCCGTAGGATGTATGCCGGGCTTGAATTTTATCGGTTCAGGACCTATCAGTGCTATTATTCTCGAAAATGCAAGAGATGGGTTTTCAACCTTTACTAGAGTAAGGTCAGAATTAACCAAATAATGATTGTTTCTGGAAACAATAACGGCGCTTGCCTGGGTTGATTTTAAAAGTACCAGATATTTTGGGTTTGCAACAAATGTAATTGAACCCTTCTTTGCTTCTTTAATCCCTAATACATCCGTTATAACTGTATCAGGATCTCCCACAATCTCTCCGCCCACAAGTCGGGCGATTTCCTTAACAGTCATCTTAAACATTTCCTTTACTTTTTCTCTTTATTCAGAAATTTCACAATCTGTTCAGTAATATCAGTCCCTTCTGGACCATAGAAAACAGCCTGAGAATTCAATATGAAATCATATTTTTCTTTTATTGCAAATTCTTTTATTGCATCCTGAATTTCTCTTAATCTCGCCTCAATAAGCTGGGACTTTTTCTCGTCGAGTTTCTGATTTGCAGCACCCACAAAATTGTAAAATTCCTGCTGAAGTTTCTGGATTTCCTCTTCAGTCTTTTTCTTTTCTTCAGGCTTCAGAATATCTTTCTGCTTTTCATATGTTTCCTGGGCCTTTCTGAGTTCTTCCTGCTTTTTTGCGATTTCTTTTTGCTGATTTTCTCTTTCTTTTTCGAATTCATCTCTGCTTTCTGCTGTCTTTTTGTACTGATCAAAAATCATTTCAAGACTTACATATCCCACCTTAAGAACCTTTGGTGCATCCTTTGGTGGAGTCGCAGAAAATGCATAATAACTTAAAAACATAAAACCCACTGCAATAAGAACGGCCCTGAAAAAGAATTTCATTTTATCTCCTTTTCCTTTAAAATCCCAGAGTGAAACCAACGTGTAACTGACCTTTGCTCTGGTATGGTTCAGGATTTATCGCCCATCCATAATCAAGCTGTATGGGTACAGGCATTATGGGAACTTTGATTCTCAATCCAACACCAGCAGACTGTTTTAAGTCACCCAGGTCAAAATCCTTATCCCATACATTGCCCGCATCATAAAAAACAACACCCCATAATATTTCGTTTTCTCCAGATAAAGGATACATCAATTCTAAATTTTGTGCAAATATGGACTTACCTCCGAGATAATATTTTTCATCCGCGCTTTTAGGTCCGAGTTCTCTTTCCTTATATCCCCTGACTGTTCCTATGCCTCCTCCAAAAAACCTTTCATAAAGCGGAACATCCAGAGTATCACCAAAACTATCAACCTTTCCCGCATAAGTTTTGCTGTGAAAAACCCATTTCCCAAAACTCTTATAATAATCATTTTTTATCGTTGCCTTCCAGTATTCAATATCGCTTGCCAGGACATTGCCGGCATATTCAATAGTCAGTTCAGCAAGGTTTCCATTTTTTGGCATAATCCTTCTGTCAAGGGTTTGAAAAGTAAATGTAGCAGTAATGCTATTTATTCTATTACTACCAGCCTGGTTCTGGAATTCTGGTTCTGGTATTTTGATATCCGAAAGTTTAACCCGATCTGTCATAAGTTTAAATCCAAGAGAAAAATTTTCCCATCTTCGACCGATCCTGAGATTAAATCCGCTGTGTTTTTCGGCATAGTCATCCCAGGACATTTCTGTAATGAATACGTCCGGACCAAAGGAAATGGGTCTATCAAAAAGGTATGGTTCTGTAAAGCTAAGAAGAAAGTTTCTTGTAATACCGCCTATTTTAGCTTCAAGCCTCAGATTCTGTCCGGCGCCTCTGAAATAAGGAGGATTTGAAATATCAAAGTTTCTCTGTTCAACACTGATAAATCCAATACCCTTTTCAAGTGAATCATAGCCGGCCCCAAAGGTAAATAAACCCGTCCTTTCTCTATCCTTCACAGAAACATTCAGATTTACAGATTTTTCATCAACAGGTTCAGGTTTGATGTCTATTTCGTCAAAATATTGAAGGTCTGCAAGGTTATTGAAACTTTTTCTAACCTTTTCACCTGAAAAAATATCTCCTGGATGTATGACCATTTCCCGACGTATTACCTTATCCTTCGTGATGGTATTACCGGTTATATTTATCTCATTTATGGATACTCTGCTGCGTGGATCAATTACAACTTTATAATTAACACTGGATCCCTTAATCTCAGGCACAGGAAGAATTTCAGGATTGATGTAACCAGCATCTGAATACAGCCGAAACATATTTGAAAGTGTTCTGTCCAATTTTGATTGCGAGAATACATCACCTTCATGATATTCAACCATCTTATTGAGCTTATCAATAGAAAAAACAGGATTCCCTGAAAATTCTGTCTTTCCGAAGTAATACTTTTCACCTTCTTCAATTGAGATACTTATCTTCACCCATATCCCTTCAAAGGAAATTTCTCTATCAATTTTGCATTGAGGATAACCATTGTTTATGTAAAAATTCCTCAGTCTTTCAAGGTCATCTTCAAAAATATCAGGTTTGAATGTCCCGCGTAAGAATGGCATCCTTCTCTGTTTTATTTTCATCTTCCTGCGAAGAACATCAGAATCAAAAGCCTTATTACCGATAAAACTTATTTTACTGACAAGAAATCTCTTTTCACCCTCCTCTATATTGAATGTCAGAATCACCTTGTTTTCAGCTGCAGGAATTATGGAAGCTGAAATATCTGTAAAACAGACACCTTTATTTTCATACAACTGTTTGAGCTTTGCTACTGCACTATTAACAAGAATATCACTGCAATAGTCTCCCTTCTTGACCTCAATAACCTTTTCAAGTTCCTTTTTCTTAAAGAATTTTGCTCCTGCAAATTTTATTTCCGAAATCTGCGGATACTCTTCAACAATAAGCGTGATATCAAATCCCTTATCTGTTTTCTTTATTTCGTACTTCACTGAAGAGAAAAATCCTGTTTCCATCAGTCCCTGAATATCTCTTTTCCAGATTTCTTCGTCCAGCGATTCACCTGGTTTTGTTCTGAGCATCAAATTGATTTTCGTGGAAGAAACCGTTTTATTTCCCTTTACTGTGATGCTGGCAACTGTGGAAGTGTCGGCGTAAAGAAAAACTGACAGAAAAAAACTAGTCAGGAGAACAAGGGTTTGTGTCAGACGCAGTTGCGACATGTTTTTCTCCTTCGGTTACAGTGAAAATCAGTCGGGTTTCAGTGGCTTTTACAACAATATGTGCGTTCTTTGGAAAACTCTCTTTCAAAATCTCCTCAGAAATGGGATCTTCAAGATATCGAGAAATAGCCCTTCTCAATGGCCTTGCTCCAAACTGTGGATCAGTACCCACCCTCTTCAAAAATTCTCTTGCTCCTTCAGTGAGATAAATTGTCAGATTCTGTTCCTTTAGTCTCTGTGCAACCTTCTCAACTTCAAGATCAACAATTCTTAACAGATGTTGTTGTTCAAGTGGATGGAAAACTATGATTTCGTCAAGTCTGTTGAGAAATTCAGGCCTGAAGGTTTTTTTAACTTCTTCAAGAATCCTTTCTCTAACAACGTTGTATGGAAGTGTTTCACCTTCTTCCTGAAAACCAATCGTTGAACGATTTTTAAGACGCTGGGTTCCTATGTTTGATGTCAGTATCAATATGCCATTCTGAAAACTCACGCTTCTTCCAAAACTATCCGTTAGCCTGCCCTCTTCAAGAACCTGGAGTAAAAGGTTGAAAACATCTGGATGTGCCTTTTCAATTTCATCAAGCAGAACAACAGAATATGGTCTCCTCCGCACCTTTTCAGTAAGCTGACCTCCTTCCTCATAACCGACATATCCGGGAGGGGCGCCTATCAATCTGCTTATGGCAAATTTTTCCATATATTCAGACATATCAACCTGAATCAAAGCCTGCTCATCTCCAAATAAGAATTCAGCCAGCGCCCTTGCAAGAAGAGTTTTACCGACACCTGTTGGACCGAGAAAAAGGAAAGAACCAATCGGACGCTTCTGATCCTTAATACCGGCCCTTGAACGTCTTATGGCTCTGCTCACCGCAGAAATTGCCTCATCCTGACCAACCACAATCCTGTGAAGGTAATCCTCCATTTCAAGAAGTTTTTCTCTTTCTTCCTTACAGAACTGAGATAAAGGAATCCCGGTCCATTTTGAAACAATCTCCACAATTTCTTTTTCTGTGACTGTTTTGAGTGAATCGGACTGCGTCTTTTCCCAGCAGGATCTGGCTTCATTTATACGAGCTCTTATTTCTCTTATTCTGTCCCTTATCCTTGCGGCTTTTTCGAAATCCTGTTGGAATGTGGCTTTTTCCTGCAATGAAACAAGCTGTGTGGCTCGTTTTTCAAGTTCCTCAATTTCTGACGGCGTGCTGCATGAAAACAGAAGACGCTGCTTGCTTGCTGCTTCATCTATCAGATCTATCGCCTTGTCAGGCAGAAATCTGCCCGTTATGTATCTATCCGCAAGCTTTGCCGCAAGAACAAGGGCTTCATCTGTTATTTTCAGTCTATGGTGTTCCTCATACCTTGGCCGTAAACCCTTTAATATTTCAATTGTTTCATTCACTGTTGGAGGATTAACGATGACAGGCTGGAACCTTCGTTCAAGAGCAGCATCTTTTTCAATATATTTCCTGTATTCATCAAATGTTGTCGCACCAATACACTGTATCTCACCGCGAGAAAGTGCAGGTTTTAATATATTTGATGCATCTATGGCTCCTTCAGCGCCACCTGCTCCCACAAGGGTATGCAGTTCATCTATAAAAATTATGATATTTTTGTTCTGTTTTATCTCATCCAGGAGAAGTTTTACTCTCTGTTCAAATTCTCCTCTGTATTTTGTTCCCGCTACAAGGCTGGCGAGGTCAATCATAATAATCCTCTTGTTCTTCAGTATTTCAGGAATATTGCCTGATGCTATTTTCTGAGCAAATCCTTCCACAATCGCAGTTTTCCCCACGCCTGCTTCTCCAAGAAGTACCGGATTGTTCTTTTTCCGCCTGCAAAGAATTTGAGTAACTCTTTCAATTTCTTTCTCTCTTCCAATAACAGGATCAAGCTTTTTTTCCTCTGCAAGATGAGTTATATCTCTGCCATATGCATCTATGGTTGGTGTTTTTGATTTAGCATGAGTCTGGGAAGAAGTTTGCGAAGGTGTCTGTTTGTTTTTTGAAATGTTTTCTGGTTCGCCCCAGAGAAGATTTTCTATTGCCTTTCTGATATTTTCCACTGTCAGACCAAAACGAATAAGAACCTTTGCTGCAAGTCCTTCTTCTTCTGCAATAAGACCTATAAGAAGATGCTCCGTGCCAACATAAGTGTGTCCGAAATATTGTGCCTGACGATAGGAAAGGGCAAGTACTCTTTTTGTTCCGGGGCTCAATGGAATCTCTCCTGAGGTGAGAATCGGTATGCCAACACGAATGGTTTTCTCAAGTTCAAATCTTACATGTTCAGGATCGACCTTCAAAAAATGCAAAACCGCGATACCCATACCCTGTCCTTCATCAAGAAGTCCAATCAGAATGTCTTCTGTCTCTATCTGACTGTGCCCGTATCTCATTGCGTTCTGCCTTGCCAGTTCCAGGACAGTTTTAACCCTTTTTGTAAATCTTTCAAAGTATTGCTCGAACATTTGCGTTCCTCAATTCACGTTCCAGTATTCTGAACCGGAATCTTTCCTGTTCCACCTGTTCCAGTTTTGTGCCTGCTTCAAACTGCAATGATAAAGGCATAATTCTGTAAACAAGCCTTTTCAATAAATTTTCTCTCATCTGTATGATACCTAACTTTTTCCCAAAAAGCAATACTGAAAGACCATTTATCGCATGATCAAAAGATATTTCTCCTGAAACATTGCTGAAAATTCTGTCAATAAAAATTTTTATATTTCTTTTTACGGTTGCTATATTCACCAAACCCGTTGAATCCATCTCCTGTTGCCTGATCGCACTGATAACAGCTTCAAAATCCTCACAAATTTCCTGTTCTGTTTTTCCAAGAACATTGCCCGTGGAAATCTGATAGAAATTTGCCATAACCGGTGAACCTTCTCCATAAAAACCCCTGATAACACAACCCAATTTATACAACAGTTGAAAGATGTTTTTGATCTTTCTGGTGGCTTTGAGTACAGGCAAAAATACTATGGAAGAAATCCTTAAACCGGAACCAATGTTTGTGGGACAGCTCGTGAGATAGCCAAATTCTTTATCAAACGCATATCTGATCCTATCTCCCAGATTACAGTCAAAAGCATCCAGAACTTTCCATGTTTTCTCCAGATTGCCATCCGTATCATAACAGGAAATTCTAAGATGGTCTTCTTCATTAACAAGTATTCTCAATTTGAGTCGAGGAAACAATATGAGGATCTTCCCAAAACCATCTTCTGCGAACTCAGGACTTATCAGATGCCTTTCAACCATGAGACCCCGAGTTAAAGGATCAACATCAGCCATAGGAATAACAATACATGTATCATTTACAATATCGCGTACCGCTTCAACCACTTCAAGAGCAAGTTTCTCTGCTTGCTTTTCATTCATCATATGGGGAAAAGGATATCTCTCAATATTGCGAGCCAGTCTCGCCCGTGTGGTAAAAATCAACTGTTCGTCAGACAGCACCGGTTCGTTGAGTATTAAATCCTTTACTTTTTTATCCATTATCCATGAAAAGTTCAAATTCCTTCCTGATTTTTTCAATTTCTTCAAAATTATGTTCGGAAACAGCCTGCCTCATCCTGTCTTCAAGATAGCACAGAATATTCTTTCTATTTCCATAGGAAACAGGAAATTTTCCTCTGTGGAAAAAACCATTGTGCATTCTTTTAATTTTCCTCCTTATAAAAGGTCTGAAAATCCTGTAGCATTTCGCGCATCCGGCAAAACCAGAATCTTTTAATTCCCTGAGTGTGATACCGCAAAAGGGACAAACTTTTTCCTTCTTTTCAGGCCGTTTTTGTTTCTTCTCTGAAAATATCTCAAGCATCATACGGATTTCAGGATTTTTGTTTACGCATTCAAGACAGTAATAATTTCTGACAACATTACCCCTTGAAGAAATTTCCATAAAAAATAACCTTGCTGAATTTTTCCCGCAAAATGTGCATTTCATGGTATCTCAGATTGGAATACCTTCGCTGATGGTCAACTTATGAAATTCTTCTCTGATTTTTTTTGTTAGTTTTCCTGTTTTTCCTGAACCTATTTTTCTTCCATCAATAACGGATACAGGTATAATTTCAGCAGCGGTGCCTGTCAGGAAACATTCGTCTGCATTGTAAAGATCATACCTTGTAAGCAATTTTTCCTGAACATCAAGACCCATGTTTTTCCCGATTTGAATAACAGCATCTCTTGTAATTCCATCAAGAGCTCCGGCATATATGGGTGGTGTCATAAGCCTGTTTCCGTCAAGGATAAAGATGTTTTCACCCGTACATTCAGCAACGTAACCTTCGTTGTTGAGTAAAAGCCCTTCCATGGCTCCAGCGTTTGTTGCTTCAATTTTAGCAAGAATGTTATTAAGATAGTTTAAGGATTTGATGGCAGGGTTTAGACTCTCAGTCAGATTTCTCCTTGTTGCTATGGTAACAACAGAAAGACCTTTCTCATAATATTCTTCAGGATAAAGTTTTATTTTGCTTGCAATAACAAAAACTGTTGGTTTCGAGCATTTTCTCGGATCAAGGCCAAGATCTCCTATACCTCTTGTTACAACAACCCTGACATACGAGTTTTTTAACCCGTTTTTCTTTATGGTCTTGATGATTATATCTGACATCTCCTCCATTGAAACAGGAATTTCAAGCATTATGGCTTTTGCAGACCTGTATAACCTTTTGATATGTCCTTGAAGTCGGAAAATTCTTCCATCATATGTTCTCAATCCCTCAAAAACGCCATCTCCATAAAGTAATCCGTGGTCAAAAACAGAAACCTTCGCATCCTTCTCATCAACAAATTTACCGTCAAAATAAATCAATAGTCCCATTTTTACTCCCTGTGAATAATTTTTCCATTAGATAAGTATATGACATTTGCCGCTATTTTCAAAAAATTTTCATTATGGGTTGCAATAATAAATGTTTTGCCTTTCTCTCTGTTTAAGAAAGCTATAAGGGAAATGAGTTCAGCCCCTGCATTTTTATCAAGATTTCCGGTGGGTTCATCAGCAAAAATTATATCCGGCTCTCCTGCAAGACTTCTGCATATTGCCACTCTCTGTTTCTCCCCACCAGAAAGCTGGTTTGGATAATTACCGGCTTTATTGAGAATGCTGAACTCATCAAGCAGGCGTCTGGCTTTTTCTCTGTACCCGGAAAAGGGAAGATCTGGTTGCCTTATCATCATGGGAACCATAACGTTTTCTTCAACAGTTAACTCAGGAATAAGGTGGAAAAACTGAAAAATAAAACCGAACATTCTGTTTCTGATTTGTGCCTTTTCCTTCTCTGAAAAAGAAGAAGAAGCTTTCCCGTTTAAAAACACCTCACCTGAATCAGGTCTGTCAAGAAGTGCAAGAATGTTCAAAAGAGTCGTTTTACCCGAACCTGAAGGTCCAAGTATAACAGTTATTTTTCCGCAGGGTATTGAAAGAGAAATATCATCAAGTGCCCTGACATTTGCCTCATATGTTCTTACCAGATTTTCACCTGCGATGTTGCAGTGATTCATTTTTATTCGTATCTCAATGCTGTTGCGGGTTCAAGCTTGCTCGCTTTATATGCAGGGAAAATAGACGCTACAACAGTCATAAAAAAAACAGTTCCGCATATCATAAAAATTTCCATACCTGAAAGTTCCAGGGGTAAATACGAAATACTGTAAATGTATTCAGGAAGCCTTATGATGTTGTATTTTTTGAGAACCCATATGATGGTACCACCAAGAATAAGGCCGCTTATAAGCCCTCTCAATCCGAGCAGCAACCCCTGTATTAAAAATATAGAACGTATTTGTTCTCCTGTCATTCCAATGGTTTTCAGCACCCCGATTTCTCTGATCTTTCTGTATACTGTCATCATCAGAGTGCTTGCGATATTAAAAGAAGCAACAAGTATTATCACAGCAAGAATCAACAGCATCGCTTTTTTCTCAAGAGCAAGGGCTGCAAAAAGAATTTTATTTCTTTTTATCCATGTGCTCACTCTTAAATCAGCAGAGATTTTCCCTGCAATTTTTCCTGCAATTTTCTCGCAGTGATATATGTCGCTGACCGTTATCCCTATATTTGCCAGTTTCCTGCCAGAAAAAAACTTTTTCTGAAAATCTTCAAGACCTGTAATTCCAACAGAAACATCAATATTATAGACTCCATACTCAATTATACCTGTCACGCGACATGGAAATTCCCTTGCCGGAAGCCCGCCAATAATAAATAATGTATCTCCAATATTAACGCCCAGTTCCTTCGCAAGTTCACTGCCGAGTATTATCCCATCCAACCCGATATCAACATTTCCCTGTTTGATAAATTTTTTCAGGTTTGAAATTTCACTTTCTCCCTCAACCCCTCTCAGATAGCCGCCTATCATGTAAAGGGACGACTTGTAAATAATCTGTGTCTGGGCAAAATAGCCGATACCTGTAATTTCTTTGATGTCTTTTAGATTAACTGCGACGTTTCTATAATCCTCCATGTAAGGATCACCCTCTATAACAATGTGCGGATTGGCTCCCACAATCTTTCTCTTAAGATCATTGCTGAACCCATTCATGATTCCGAGAACGAGCATCAGGCTTGCCACACCAAGAGCGATACCTATAACACTGACGATACTGGTGAAAAAAATAAAACTTTCCTGATGCCTTTTCCCTATAAATCGTGAAGCAAGAAAAAATAGAGTTTTGTTTATCATATATTTGACAAATTCCCGTTTAGCAATAAATTATTAATCAGGGTATAATATTTTATCACACTTAACCAGGAGGGCATATGAAGCTGGGTGTTTTTTTGGTTCTGTTTGGAGGAAAGAAGTTTGAAGAAGCGCTGGATATTGCCAGAGATCTTGGACTTGAAACAGTGGAGATAGGAACAGGTAATTATCCAGGCAATGCCCACTGCGATCCTGACCAACTTATTTCAGATGAAAACAGCCTGAAAGCATTCAGCAGAGCAATAGAAAAACGAGGACTGGAAATTTCCGCACTTTCCTGTCATGGAAATCCATTGCATCCAGATAAAAAGATAGCTGAAGCTCACAGATATGCGCAGAGACAAACTATCCTGCTTGCTGAAAAACTCGGGGTTGAAAGAATCATTACCTTTTCAGGTTGTCCCGGAGATTCTGAAAATGCAAAATCACCTAACTGGGTTACCTGTCCGTGGCCCGATGATTTTTCAAAAACCCTTTTGTGGCAGTGGGAAAATTGTGTAATCCCTTACTGGAAAGAAGAGGCAAAATTTGCTTCCAAACATAATGTGAAGCAGATCTGTCTTGAAATGCATCCTGGTTTTGTCGTTTACAATCCTGAAACACTGCTTAAACTGCGAAATGCTGCTGGTGAGGTTATTGGTGCTAACTTTGACCCGAGCCATCTTTTCTGGCAGGGAATCGATCCTGTTTTTGCTGTAAGAAAACTCGCTGGAGCAATTTATCATGTTCATGCAAAGGATACAAAGATTGATTGCATAAACACCTCGGTTAATGGCGTGCTTGATACAAAAACATATCTTGATGAAATAAACCGATCATGGATCTTCAGAACAGTTGGGTTCGGACATGGCGAGGATTTCTGGAGAGATTTCATAAGCAATCTGCGACTTGTCGGCTACGATGGCGCCCTCAGCATAGAACACGAGGATAGTCTTATGAGTGTTGATGAAGGGCTGAAAAAAGCCATATCTTTCCTCAAAAACCTTCTCATAAGCGAACCAAAGCCAAAAGCATGGTGGACTTGAAAAAGAAAACTTATCGCTCGTGGAAGATTATTATGGGCGGTTCAGGCGGACAGGGTATTGTGACGATGGGAAGGGTGCTTGCATACGCCGGTGCTGAAAGAAGACTGAATGTGAGCTTTCTCCCCGCATATGGTGCTGAAATGCGTGGAGGATATGTTTACAGCATGATTTCATTCTCATCAGGAGAACTTGTTTCACCCGTGATCTCAAAGGCTGATTACGGCATATTTATGAACGAAAGTTCCCTGCAGATGTTAAGGCAATATCTCAAAGAAGATGCATGGATTCTCTGGAACAGCTCACTCATAGCACCCGGAAAACAAAGCAGAAATAGAAATATCGGCATCCCGGCTTCTGAAATTGCTGAAAAACTCGGAGATGTTCGCATCGCAAACATGATCATGCTTGGAGGATTGCTCAGGATATTTAAAATTTCAGAATTCCCTGTGAGAGAAAAAGATATTGAATTCGGTATAAAAGAAACATTCAGAACAGAAAAAAATGCTTTGAACTATCAGGCAACAGCAGAAGGCAGAAGAATTGTGGAAGAGGTACTACATAATGAAAGACCTGAAATCTGAAATAAAAAAGGTTGGTTTGTGCAGATGGATGATAGAAAAAAAAGGGAATATGCTTGTTCCCGGCGTTGTCTATATTTCAGAAAATATGCTTGAGAGAACATTTGAAGACAATGTTCTTCAACAGGTTGCAAATGTTGCCTGTCTGCCTGGTATTATTAACTACAGCCTTGCTATGCCTGACGTTCACTGGGGCTATGGAGCACCCATAGGCGGCGTTGCAGCATTCAGAAAAGAAAAAGGTGTGATTGCTCCAGGTTTTGTCGGTTATGATATTAACTGTGGAGTCCGTCTGATTCGTTCGGATATTACAGCATCCGAGGTCAAAAACAGGCTTGAAAACATTGTAAACTGCCTTTATTCAAACATTCCCTCAGGTGTTGGTTCAACCGGAAGAATAGTTCTTAAAATGAATCGGATTGATGAGGTTCTTTCAGATGGAGCAAACTATGCTCTCAAACAGGGTTTTGGATGGAACTCGGATGCAGAAAGAACAGAAGAGTCGGGTTGCATGAAAACAGCAAACCCTGATGCTGTAGGCAGCAGAGCGAAAGAAAGAGGTTTGGACCAGCTCGGAACACTCGGTTCGGGTAATCATTTTCTTGAAATTCAGCAGGTTATTGAAATCTACGATAGAAAAGCTGCGGATGTGTTCGGTCTTTTTGAAAACCAGGTTACAATTATGGTTCATACAGGCAGCCGTGGCCTCGGATATCAGGTTTGCAATGACTACCTTATCAGTTTTGGAAAAGCTGTAAACAAATATGGCATTTCTCTTCCTGACAGACAGCTTGCCTGCGCACCAATTTCATCAAAAGAAGGAGAGGAATATTTTGGCGCTATGAGTGCTGCTGCCAATTTTGCGTGGGCTAACAGACAGATTATAACTCACTGGATAAGAGAATGCTTTGAAAAGGTCCTCATGATACCCTCTGAAAGGCTGGGACTTTATGTTGTTTATGACGTTGCACACAATATCGCAAAACATGAAAAGCATCAGGTTGAAGGTAAAGATGAATATGTTTATGTTCACCGCAAAGGTGCGACCAGGGCTTTCCCCCAAGGGCATCAGTCGGTATGCCAGGCATACAGAAACATAGGTCAACCTGTAATCATTCCGGGAACCATGGGAACAAACTCTTATGTGCTTGTGGGAACAAAAAAAACAATGGAAGAAACATGGGGTTCAACCTGCCATGGTGCAGGAAGAACAATGTCAAGGACACAGGCAATAAAAACGAGTAAAAAAAGAAAGATAGTGCAGGAACTTTTGGAACGCGGAATCATTGCAAAAGCCAAGAGTTTCGGAGGTCTGGCTGAAGAAATCCCTGAGGCATATAAGGATGTGGATGAAGTTGTAAGAGTGGTTGAAGAAACAGGGCTTTCAAGGAAGGTTGCAAAAATGAAACCCCTTGCCGTAATTAAAGGCTGACATAAAACATTAAAATTTTTATTGAAGATTCACCGAACAAACCCATGAAAAGGAGAATACATGAAATTCAGTATTCAGACGATAATTCTTCCTTTTAACAGCCTGGAAGAAATAGGTGAGATAGCTCACAGATACGGATATCAGGGACTTGAATGGAGAGTTCTGCCTGATAGCTGTCTTAAGGATTTTGGTCCAGAGGTAAAAAATAACCTCGCTGTTTGCTCTCTGAGGAAAAGTATACCGGTAATAAAAAAGATAAATGCTGATTTTAATCTTGAAGTTGCCGGTTTTTCATCATACGTTGAAATGGATCAACTTGAGGATATCAAAATCATTCGTGATGCCGGCTGTGAACTTGGATGTCCATTTTTCAGAATAAGGGGACTTTATTATAAAAGAGACCGCAACTACCATCAGATTATAGAAGAAGGATGGAAAAATTTTGAAAAGGTGGAAAAACTTCTGGATGGATATCCAATAAAGGCGGCAATTGAAATTCATCATGGTTTTGCAGTGAGTTCCTGTGCAGCTGCTTATCATTTTTGCAGTAAGTTCAGCCCTGAGCATCTTGGTGTCATACATGATCCTGGAAATCAGGTGGTTGAAGGAAGAGAAGATGCAAAGATGGGAATTGAAATTCTTGGTGAATATCTTATCCATGTTCACTTTAAAAACCTCATATGGAAAAAAACAGAAAAAAGGGTTGATGGTACGGTTGTCTGGAAGCCAAAAAGTGTTCCTGTGAATGAAGGAATTATTGACTGGAGGGACTACATTGAACAACTGAAGTCAGTCGGATATAACGGATTCATTTCAAATGAAGATATGGATACTGCTTCTGGGCCTGTTGAACAACGATTAAAACAGATTGAGTATCTGAAACAGTTTGTATGAAAAAAGGGCACTTATGAAGGCGCATATTATTGTGGATTCAGCAAAGGTGATCGGAAAGAAAAACCCTTACCTTTTTGGCTCGTTTATAGAACACGTACATCAATGTTTGTATCCGGGAATCTGTGACCCGGAATCGGAATTTGCTGATGAAAATGGATTGAGAAAAGATGTCTGCGAGGAAATAAGGAAACTTAAAGTCGGTACAATAAGATGGCCTGGCGGAAATTTCTCATCATGGTATCACTGGAAAGACGGAATAGGCCCAAAACAAAACAGACAGAAAAAACTATCATATGCTGATGATATCACCCGTGAGGAAAGCAATATCTTCGGTACGGATGAGTACATTAAATTCTGCGATCTTGTTTCCACTCAACCATATATCACCATCAACGCGGGTGATGGAAGCGTGAGAGAAGCAGCTGAATGGGTTGAATACTGCAATTATTCAGGAAATACTTATTATGCTGACCTGAGAAGAAAAAATGGGAATCTGAAACCCTTTGGCGTTAAATACTGGGAAATAGGCAATGAAATATATGGCGACTGGCAGATCGGAACAAAAACTGCAATTCAGTACAGCCAGCAGCTTATCGAATTTTCAAAGGCAATGAGAAGGGTTGACCCATCAATCAAAATCATTGCCGTAGGTATGGGCAATCATGATCCTGAATGGGATAGAATAATTTTGAATTCAGCGTGGGATTATATTGATGGAATTTCTGTCCATACATATATCGGAAGGCATGAATATTTTGATTCTTTCGGACAGGTTCTGACAGTTTCAGACCATTTAAGAAAAATGGAAGCAGACATACTGAGAATTTCTGAACAAAAAAAATCAGGGAAAAGAATTTTCCTTGCTCTTTCAGAATGGGGAGTCTGGTACAGAAAAGGACACAAAAATAATCTTGACGAAATCTATAATCTCAAGGACGCGCTTGTATTTGCTGATGTAATGAATCTTATTCTGAGATTTTGCAGAACACTTGAATTCACACATCAGTCCATGCTTGTAAACTGTCTTGGTCTTCTCAGAACAAAGAAAAATAAGCTTGTAAGACAGACCGCTTATTACCCGTTTTTCTTATTTGCAAACCTAACCGGTGATACAGTCCTTGCACCTGATGTATGGTGTGAAACATTTTCCTGCAAGGATTATCGTTATTTTCCGTGGCCAACATTTGACGTGGGTAAAGACAGCTTTCAAATAGACGAAAAAAATGTTCCTGAAATACACAACCTCCCATATCTTGATGTATCTGCAACCTATGACACGCAAACTGATGAGGTCTGTTTGATTGTTGTAAACAGACATCCTGAAAAATCAATAGATGCTTGCATTGAATTCCGAAACATGGTATGTGAAAAAAATGTCTGTGTTTCTGTTATGAATGGGCCTGATATTTATGCAACCAATGATTTTAAAAACGAAGCAGTTGGAATTCAGCAATACCATGAAAAAATAAATCATGAAAATCCTGTATGGAAATTCCCCGCTCATTCAATCACAGCATTGAGAATAAAAACAGGTAATACAAAATGAACAAACTGAATATCCTTGTTATAGGTGGGGGGATGATTACAAAACAGGTGATTATCCCTGTTCTGATACAGGAAAGGAAAAAAGGGAAAATCTCCTCAATTCTTGTTGCGTCAAGAAGAAGAAAAACCATTGATGAAATGTCCTGTATTTTCCCGCAGGCTGAAATAAAAGGATATCCTGAAAAAAAAGATCAGGATCCAGACGCGTGGAAAGACGCCCTGAAGAAACTTGATAAACCCGGTCTTGTAATTATCGCGACTCCTGACGATCTTCACGCTGAAATGTGTCTTGCTGCTATGGATGAGGGTTTTGATGTAATCGTTCAGAAACCTTTATGTCTGAAAACCAAAGATGCAAAGCTTATTTTAAAAGTTTCAGAAGAAAAAGCTTTATATGTGTTTACTGATTTTCACAAAAGACATGATCTGGCTTTGAGAGCGCTGCAGTATAAGTACAGAAAAGGCGAAATGGGTCAGGTTCTGTGCTGCCATGCATGGCACGAACAGAGAAGAGAAATACCGCTTAAACATTTCAGGTCCTGGTGCGAAAGAAGTTCTCCTCTTGAATATCTCGGTACACACTACATAGATATGTTCTATTTCATAACAGGGCTAAAACCTGTAAAGGTCATAGCAAACGGCCAGAAAAAATTTCTCTCTTCACTTGGTATTAACGCGTATGATGCCTGCCAGGCGTTTATTGAATGGGAAGAAAAAGCAATCCAGTATCTTCAAACATCCTGGATTCTTCCAGAAAAAAATCCATGCCTTTCAAACCAGGGATTCCAGATGACATGCACTCAGGGCGAATTCAGGGCAGACAACGCCAATAGAAATTCAAATTTCTCAACCACTGAAAATGGTTATGAACTGTTTAATCCTTATTTTTTCAAACCCTATATTGATTGGAATAATCCTGAAGAAAATCTGTATCTTGGATATGGAGCCGAAAGCATCATACAGGCAATTGATGATTGCCTTCATATAAATCAGGAAATAAAAAACCCTGACAGAAAAATGTCTCTTGAAAAAAGAAAAAGGATTATCTCAGAACTGGAAGGATTAAGACCACTGCCATCCCAGGCTATTGTGAGTACAGCTGTTATTGAGGCAGGGAAAATGAGTATTCTTAAAGACGGGCATCCTGTGAGAATAGACAAAAATTTCGAGTTGTATTATGAATAAAATTCTCTCACCGCTTCATACATTGCCATGATATTTTCAGGTGGCACATCCGGCTGTATATTGTGCACCTGACAGAAAATAAATCCGCCACCCGGAGCAAGTATATCAAGGCATTTTTTAACATGCTCCTTCACCTTATTTCTTTCAGCATACGGTAAAATCTGCTGTGTATCGCATCCACCACCCCAGAAACTTATATCCTTTCCAAACTCTTTCTTAAGTTTCTCAAGCTCCATGTTTTTAGCCGTAAACTGAACAGGATTGATAATATCCACTCCAATCTCAATGAGGTCTGGAATAATATCATAGATTGAACCATCTGAGTGTAAAAAAAGATAACCGCTGAATTTTTTTTTGATAAACTGATAGAGTTTTTTATGGTAAGGCTTGACAATTTTTCTGTAAATTTCAGGTGAAATCTGAAGGCTATTCTGAGTGCCAAGGTCATCGTTAACATTAATAATCTGCACATACGGACAGACATATTCAGCATATTTTTCAAATCTTCTGATATATGCCTCAGAAAGATTATTGAGTATACATTCAGCAATCTCTGGCTGCATAATAAGATCAATCATAAATTGTTCAAACCCCCTGAGAAGCTGACCACCCATAAAAATATGAACTGCAAAGTTCCCCATAAGAGCATAATCTGTCTGTTGATAAAGTTGTCTTGCTTTTTCCCCAAGAGCTTCAATTGTTTCATCGACATAAAATGGCCAGTCAAAGTTTTCAAAAACATCCTTTCTTGATTCAATCTCCTGAACTGTTCTTAATCCGGCCAGTGGATAATAGCATGGTTCAAAATACCATGATTCTGCCGGTTTTTTTGCAATTATTATTCCTTCGTTTTTAACCTGCTGTGAACCATCTTTTAGTGTTTCTGTATTCCATCTTTCCGGAACCTCACAGAAAATGTCATCAGCCAATCTTTCCTTTTTCCAGTTTAATGGTTCAGGGAAAATCGGTATAACATCTCCACCCACAATCTCAAGAATCTCCTTTACAACAGCAACAACCTGCTGATATGGATCAAAAATTCTTATTTTCCCAGTATTGATACCAAGATGTTTTTTAAGATTGTGATAGGCAACAGCTGTAATCCCGGTTGAATCCATTCCACCCAGATCAACAGGAATTTTATCTGTTTCCCTGTGTTTCAGAGCGTTTAAAATTCTTTCCCTTGGCTTCATGGCATTTTGACCTCAAAAAACTGTTTTTTCTCCGCTGATTCACGAGCCCAGAGACACGTAAGCGCACTTGTTATTCCCGCTTCTATTGGAGACCTTGAAGGCTTACCTTCCTTCATTGCCATAAGAAAATCATAAGCAAGTTCCCTGTCTCCGCCGAAATGCGGTAAATCTCCACCGTAACTGATTGTTTCGGTGATTGGAGTTATGTGGTCATAAATTATTATTGTCTTCCGATACCAGTCAAAATCAATTGTCCCCTTATAGCCGTAAAGTCTTGCGCCTCTTCTTCCAACAGCCTGGTTTCTCACAAAAAAATTCTGGCTGTAATTCACCTGTACTCCATTATCCAGTTCAATCAAAGCATTCCCGCTGTCTTCATTCTTAATCTCTTTTGAAAACATGCATTTCTGCCAGTTGTTCCAGTCAACCTTCTCGCCCTTAAATCTTCTGTAAAAAAGGTTGAAGGGACTTTCAATACAATCCATTTTTTCATCACAATCCCTGCAAAGAAGATCAAAGGGTTTATCCTTCTTTCCATATATTCTCTGGGAATTCATCGCCGCCACCATCTCTGGTTTTCTTCCTGTAAGGAAAAAGATGTAATCAAAATCATGGGTTGCTTTCTGAAGAAAAAGACCTCCGACTTCATCGTAATTTCTGTACCAGTTATTAAAATAAACTGCTCCGTATGGAACATCGTTCCATGCAACAACATGCTCAATGTTCCCGATCCTTCCAGAATCAATTATCTGCTTAACCTTCAATGCCATTGAAGAAAGTCTCAGAGGAAAAGAAACGACCACGGGCGCTGTGACGTTTCTGAATGCTTCTTCAAGCATCTTAATCTGCTCAAAATTGATAGATACGGGTTTTTCAAGAAATAACGGAATATTCCTTTTTGCAACCTTGCATGCCATTTCGGTGTGAAGATAACATCTTGTGCCTATCATTACTCCATCAAGCTCAACCTTATCAAGCATCTCATCAGCAGAAGAAAAGTATTTGGTATCCTGCATCAATTCCGGATCAATCCTTCTTCTCACAGTTGCTTCCGGTATTTTCTGTTTCACCGCAATCTCAATGTCTCTGTAAGCGGGGTCGGCAACTGCTGCAATCTTATAGGGAATATCAAATACCTTCATTGATGCTGCCATACTTGACACACGAAGTCCGAATCCAATTATTCCCACCCTTAACATCTGTTCCTCCTTTTTCAAAAAGTTTAACAAATTTATCATCTAACCTTATGAAATGTCAAATTAAAAACACTTGATTTTTTACCATTTTACCATTATACTGTTTATATGGCTGCGATATATTCCGTCACAAATCAAAAAGGTGGAGTTGGCAAGACAACAACATGTCTGTGTCTTGGATCGGCACTGGCTGAAATGGGTTACAGAATTCTTCTTGTTGATTTTGATCCACAGGCGGGTCTTACAGTCTCCCTTGGTAATGACCCTGATACATTTTCAAAAACAATCTATGATTCGCTAATTAACTGCGAACAGTATCCAATCAAAGAGGTTATCAAAGATACCGGTATTCAGAATCTCCATTTTGTTCCTTCCAATCTTGACCTTGCAGGTGCAGAGGGCGAACTGATCGGAGAAATAGGCTGGGACAGAAACCTCAAAGACGCACTGAATGAAATTAAAAACAATTATGACTTTATATTCATAGATTGTCCTCCAAGTCTTGGAGTGCTGACAACAAATGCATTGATATGCGCTGACACTGTGATTATTCCCGTACAGACAGAATACCTTGCTGTGCGAGGACTCAAACAACTGGGAAGCATTGTTGAAAAAGTTAGAAAAAAAGGAAATCCTGGACTTAGAAAACGCATTCTCAGGACAATGCACAACACGAGAACCCTTCATTCAAGAGAAGTCGTGGAAGAGCTTGAAAAAATATTTCCTGATGAGGTTTTCCAAACAGTAATAAAACGAACTGTTAAATTTGCAGATGCCTCTCTTGCGGGAATGCCAATCATTCATTATGCAAAAACTTCTGAGGCAGCCGAAGCGTACAGAGAACTTGCAAAGGAGGTGATTGAAGATGCCAAAAAGGCCATCTCTGAAGGGTAAAGGTGTTGATATTTTTCTTGGTGAATCAAAAGCAAAGATAGAAAAAGAAACAGAGAAAGGTAAAGCCACATTTTATTTCCCTGAAGAATTGCTCACAGAGCTCGACGAAGCATGGTTTGTTCTGAGAAGAATTAATAGAAAAATTAAAAAATCCGACATTGTTAAAGCAGCGCTGGAAATTACCCTGGATGGATTGAAAGAAGGAAAACAGAGCAATCCTCTCATTGAATATTTTAAAGAGAAATGAAAAATACAGCAATTCCTTCCGGATGTCCAGGAACCATATTCCCTCTGGAATTGTCTAATGAATGAAAATAATATGCAGCAATTTGATGACGATACACTTATAAAAATGATCCAGTTAGAGGATGATATGTATGCATTTGAGGTTCTTGTTAGAAGATATCAGAATATGGTATATAACATCTGCTTCAGGTTCACCGGTGAAGCGCATGAGGCTTTTGATTGTGCGCAGGACACATTCATAAAGGTTTATCAAAACATAAAATCTTTTAAACATCTTTCTTCTTTCAAAACATGGATTTATCGAGTAACAGTGAATATCTGCAAAAACCGGGTTCTTTCACGTCAGTACAGAATGAGAAAAAGTGCTTACGGCAGTGAATTAACGGTTAATGTGGAAGATTATTCCAATTCCCCTGCGGTCAGCTATGAAAAAAAACGGCTCCAGGAATTAGTACAGTGTGCCATAGATAAACTTCCTTTTGACCATAAGCAGGTTATCATCCTGAGGGATATCCAGCAGCTTTCCTATGAGGAAATAGAAAAAATCACGGGTTTATCTTCCGGCACCGTAAAGTCAAAAATAGCAAGAGCAAGGAACAGATTAAAAGAACTTTTAAGGAACTTAAAAAAATGAACTGTGAAAAAATACGGTCATTGATTTATGACTGTGTTGAAGGGTCTGTCCCAGAGGAACAGAAAAAACAGATCCATCAGCATCTTGAAAAATGTGCTGCATGTTATTCTGAATACAAACAGATTGAAGAATTGATGGGAATTATTAAAGGTTTGCCCGAAGTACATCCACCTGATCATTTTGTTGAAAGCGTGCTGCAAAAAGTCATTGAAAAAAAATATCAGAAAACAGGACCTGTTATATTACTGGGAAGGATTGCTGTCGCGCAGATTATTGTATTGGTGATGATTGTTCTTTTCAAACAACCTCAACAGCCGCCAATTTCTCCACTGAATGAAGGAAACAGAACATCTCTAAAGGAAACGGTTCAAAAGGAACAGGTCAGCAAGCCAGAAGAAATTAGAGTACACCCTGAGTTTTCAAAAAAGCAGATGTCCGGGCAGGATAACCTGAATTTCCTGACAATAAGGAAAGAACAGGAGCCAGAGATTGTCCTCCAGTTAGCCAGCAGACCTGTTATAATGAAAGAGACCGAAGAAAAAGCAGCTGGAATTATATTTTCTGCGCCTGCATCCGAAATGAGAAAACAGCGGGAAAAAGAAGTTTCAATGGATAAAATCCAGAATTCAAAACCGGAAGAATCAAGAGTGCCTGTTCCTTCAGAATCAATCCCGCAGAGTACTGAAATAACAGGACATATCCTCAATGCGAATGGAAGAATTCTTTCTGAAAAAACAATGGAGGATACAAAAATATCCCGTGTGGTATTTGCAGAAATACCGGCTCATTCATATAAAAATTTTATTGACGACCTAAACGAAAAATTCCAGGTGAAGAATTATTCAGAAATAAGGGATATCAGTATTCCTGAAACCAGCATCAGAATAAGGATTGAAATTCTTAAATAACTGCATCCATTATAAGAAAAAACCCAAAACCCGCAAGGAATAATCCGCAAAACCTGACCAGAAACAAAAAAGCTTTATGGTTAACAGGTTTTATTCCTCTTGCAACGAAAAATGAAACAATACTGTACCAAAGAAAATCCGCAGATATATGTCCGATAAAAAAAGCGGCAACACCCCAAATTCCTTCAGGGAGAGCGATTGAAAGATAAACAAGCCCGACCGTTATCCACCAGATGAACCAGTATGGATTTGAAAGACTTATTACGATTCCTGTAAAGATTGATTTTATCGGTCCTGAAGAAAAATTTTTGCTTTTCAAAGATGTATCAGTAAGTTGAAATCCTTTCTGCATCAGAAGTCTTATCCCAAAAAGAACAAGTATTAATCCGCCGATAATCCCGATAGTTTTAGAAAATCAGGTTGCCTGAGATAAATCCCAAATCCGGTGGCTAAAAGAATCACCATGATAAATTCAAGAATGGAATGGCCTGTGATAAGCAGCGGACCCTCCCTTGCTCCGAACGACAACGATCTTGTCACAGTAACAGCAAGCAAAGGACCAGGACTGATTGCTCCTGAAAGAGCAACAGCAAACGAACTGAGGGCTATAGATATGAAACTCATCCTGAAAGATATGACCTTAAAACACTTATGTCGTGGGGCAATACAACTTCTGGTTCCCAGGCCTTGATATATTCCCCTGAAAGATAACCCTGATAATTCAATTCTTTCAGCAATCTTACTGCTACACTGTAAGGTATCTCACCCTGACCCATCAATGCAAGTTTAGGGTTTCTATTTTCGTCATAAATACCGTCATGAATATGACAGTGTTCAACAAAATCCTTAACGCATTCAAACGCCTCCTCTATTGTCATTCCCTTTGTATAGGGGTGCATGATATCCCAGTTGATACGTACAAAAGGACTGTCTGCAATCCTTACTGTCTTTTCCACAACATCAGCCCTTGAAAAAAAATCATGAGTTTCAAGACATAAAAAAATCCTGTTTTTTTCTGCATATTCAGAAACAATTGCCAGAGATTCACCAACTATCTCTATTGCCTGATTTATTTCAATTTCCTTATCAGGAACTCCTCCGAAAACCCTGATTCTGCTGGCGCCAATATCTCCTGCAAGATCTATAAATTCTCTGGTGGTTTCAATGGCTTCTTTTCTTTTCTGTGCGTCGGTAAAACAATATCTTATAGAAGTAGCAATGCATGCACATTCAATTCCACTATCCTCAATAATATTTTTGATTTCCTTTCTTGTTCTACCGCCTGTTTCAAGTTCTATCCCATGTTTATGTTGAGCCTGAGCCCTTGGCTCAATCCCATCATAGCCGTATTTTCTTGCATAATCCAGCATTTCCACCAGCGTGCATTCGGGACACGAAAAACTCATAAAAGAAAATTTCATATATCCTCCTGGTTCAATTCAGGATAATTTATAACATTTATCGCAAGAATTTTCCACAGTAATATAAATTTGATAAATCTCTAAATATTTACTTTATTGCTTTTTTCTGGTAATATATAATTGCCTGTCCCGTGCGCAGGCGGAGTGTGAAACTTTGAGCCAACACCAAAAAAAAGGGAGCCAAGTCTGACATGCAAGACATGCCGGAAACGGAAGTCGCGGTGTTCAGCGCGGCACCCACCTGTTAGTAAGGGTCTCAAAAGTTGCACCGCTAACGGCGGGACGGGTACAGATATTATGGGTAGGTGGCCGAGTGGAAATGGCAGCAGACTGTAAATCTGCCGGCGTTAGCCTACGGAGGTTCGAATCCTCCCCTGCCCACTTTGAAAAAACAGGGATGGTGGAGGATTCGAATGGAGCGAAGATGTTCAGGTCTGAGCAAGCGAAGACCTATGCGGGTGGCTGACCCGAGTCGCTGTGGGAGACGAGGGCACCGAATCCTCCCCTGCCCACTTTGAAAAAACAGGGATGGTGGAGGATTCGAATGGA
>CAZHJN010000008.1:0-18036 GCA_964532995.1 uncultured bacterium | reverse complement strand
CCGAGTCGCTGTGGGAGACGAGGGCACCGAATCCTCCCCTGCCCACTTTGAAAAATACAAAATCCCACCTGACTGGATTTTTGCATAAATTTTGATAGAATAATACTTTGAAGGTTATCTGCTAAACCTGTTAAGCGGGGTTAGTTTAGTGGTAAAACATCAGCCTTCCAAGCTGATTATACGGGTTCGATTCCCGTACCCCGCTCTGTAATTATCAACAATTCGTAAACTGAAAAGTTTTTTTACCGGGAGCATCTAAATGAAAGTGGAGATTCAAAAACTTCCAAAATGCGGTCGAAAAATTTTATTTGAAATTGAAAAAGAGAAGGTTGACCGGGAAACAGACAATATTGTGAGAGAAATACAGAAAAATGCCGAAGTTCCTGGATTTCGAAAAGGAAAAGTTCCTGAAAGTGTGATTGTTTTAAGATATAACGACGCAATAAGGAAGAGGGTTCTTGAAAACCTTATTACAGAGTCTTATATAAATGCTGTCAGGGAATATAATTTATCACCTGTAATAGACCCTGAAGTGTCTGATGTGAAATTTGGTGACACAATAAGTTTCAGTGTCTATGTTGAGGTAAAACCTGAAGTTAATATCAAAAAGTATAAAGATCTGGTGGTCAAGCAGATTGAACCTGAGCCTGTAACAGAACAGATGGTTGATGAAGTGCTGGCTGACTGGGAAAAAAGAAAAGAATTTGCCAGTTCTATCATAGATCCCGAAAAAAGGGCGGCGTGGAGAAAAAAGATAAGAGCACAGCTTGAACAGATCAGTTCTGCGCGTGCCAGGCGGCAGGAAGAGGAACAGCTCTGGAAGCAATTGCTTCAACAGTGCAATATAGAAATACCCGAAAAACAGATGCTCCAGAGAGCAAGGTACCTGACAGAACAGCAGCTGAGTTACCTGGATACACAGAACAAAACAAAAGAAGAAATAAGTAAAATTGCCACAGAGATATTTGAAAAAATGAAGCCGGTTGCTGAAGAACAGTTAAAAAAATATTTCATTCTGGAGAAAATTGCAGAAATAGAAAAAGTTGAAGTAACCGACGAAGAAATCGAGCAGGCTATCAGAAAAATATCTCTTACAAGCGGCGAAAGCCATGAGCAGGTAAAAAAACATCTTACGGAAAGTGGAAAGATTCATGAAATAAAGGATGATCTGAAAATTGAAAAGACGTTTGAATTGATAAAAAACTGGGCGCAGAATATCAAAAAGATTATTATTCCAGGAGAAGAGAAAAATGAGCAAAGAAAAAAACAGCAATAGTTTCAATCAACTGATCCCATATGTAATTGAGGCCACAGAAAGGGGCGAAAGAGCATATGACATTTATTCAAGACTTCTTGAAGACCGGATTGTTTTCATAGGATTTCCGATAACCGACACTGTTGCAAATACTGTCATAGCTCAGCTGCTTTTTCTTCAAAACAAAGACAGCAATAAAGATATAAGTCTGTTTTTGAACACTCCTGGAGGTTCAATAACAGCCGGGCTTGCCATATATGACACAATTCAGTTTGTTAAATGCGATGTTGCAACCTATTGCATAGGCCAGGCAGCCAGTATGGGTGCGGTACTTCTGGCAGGTGGCAGAAAAAATAAGAGATTTTTGCTTCCGAATTCAAGGATATTAATCCATCAACCCTTCGGTGAAGTCGGTGGGACCACAATTGATGTCAGCATACATACAAAGGAAATGATAAGACTCAGAAATATTATTAATCAGATACTTTCAAAGCACACAGGACAGAAACTGGAAAAGATTGAAAAAGATACAGAAAGAGATTATTTTATGGATGCTCAGGAAGCCGTCGATTACGGGCTTGCGGATAAAATTATCTACCCAAATAGCAAGGGTTAAAAATGAAAGAAAACAAAATTCAGAATAGAAAAAAGACTATCAGACCATTTGTGCCATTGAAAGACATCGTTGTCTTTCCCAATATGGTGGTACCTCTTCTTGTGGGAAGGCAGAAATCAATTAACGCTGTTGAAGAAACGATGAGCACCGATAATATGTTGATTCTTGCTTTTCAGAAAGACCCTGCAACAGAAGAACCCGGCATAAATGACCTCTATTCAACAGCTGTTATGGCAAAACTTGCGCAGAGTATAAGAGAACCTAATGGCACCATAAAAATACTGGTTGAAAGCCTGGAAAGGGTTAAAATCTTAAAGGTCTTCACCGACAGAAAATATTTTGCATGCTCGTTTGAAAGTATAAAGGTGGAAAGCAAAAAGGACAGGGAAACAGAAGCTCTTTCGCGATTTCTCCTTGAACTTGCAGAAAAATATATTAATCTCAATACATCAATCCCAAAAGAGTTTTATGGAACCCTGATAACTATTGACAATCCATCAAAACTGGCAGATTCTGTTGCAGGATACCTGCCACTGAAATTTAAGGATAAGGTCACAATTCTTGAAACCATCGATGAAAAAGAAAGATTAAGAAAGCTCGTTGATATCGTGAACAGTGAACTGGGTGTGCTTGAAATACAGAAGGATATCCAGAACAAGGTCCTCAAAAAACTTGAACAGACCCAAAAAGAATACCTGCTTCACGAACAGCTCAAAACAATACAGCAGGAACTCGGAAAAGAAACAGGAAGTCCTGAACTGGCTCAATTGAGAGAAAAAATTCTTGCTGCGAAAATGTCAAAGGAAGCAGAAGCAAAAGCACTTGAAGAACTGGGAAGGTTGAGTAAAACGATGCCCATGTCTCCTGAAGCAACTGTGATACGCACCTATCTTGATTGGTTGATTGCATTGCCATGGAGTAATCAAACTGTTGATAATCTTGATATTGAACATGCAAAAAGGGTACTTGATGAAGACCATTTTGGACTGGAAAAGGTTAAAGAAAGAATAATTGAATATCTTGCGGTGAGAAAGAAGACTGAATCGTTAAAAGGTCCGATTCTATGCTTTGTTGGTCCGCCAGGTTGTGGCAAGACATCTTTGGGTAAATCCATTGCCAGAAGCATGGAGAGAAAATTTGTAAGAATCTCTCTTGGCGGGGTAAGAGATGAAGCAGAAATAAGGGGACACAGAAGAACATACATTGGTGCATTACCCGGAAGGATTATCCAGTCGATGCGAAAAGCGGGTGTCAATAACCCGGTGTTTCTGCTTGATGAGATAGATAAACTCGGCGTTGATTTCAGAGGAGACCCGGCAAGCGCTCTTCTTGAAGTTCTGGATCCTGAACAGAATCATATGTTTTCTGATCATTATCTTGAAGTGGAGTTTGATCTTTCAAAGGTGCTCTTTATTACGACAGCAAATACGGAATTCACAATACCCCCTCCTCTCCTTGACAGAATGGAGGTTATTAATCTACCGGGATACACAAGCTGGGAAAAGCTGCAGATAGCGAAACATTTTCTTCTGCCAAGATTACTTCCTCAACATGGGTTGAAATCAGAAGAAATAACAATTTCTGACAACGCTATAATGAAAATTATAAAAGGATATACGAGAGAAGCGGGTGTTAGAAACCTTGAAAGGCAGATCGCAAGCATCTGCAGAAAGGTGACCAAAAAGATCGTTGAGTCAAAAGAGTCAAGAGTGCCTTATAGAATAGGATTGAAAAATCTATACGAATACCTTGGGTCTGAAAAATATACATCTTTCACAAGGGCAAAGGAACCCGGGGTTGGCATTGCCACGGGTATGGCATGGACAGAATACGGAGGAGACATACTTTTCACTGAGGTTGCCCTGATGAAAGGAAAAGGGAAACTCATTCTTACCGGACAGCTTGGTTCGGTTATGAAAGAATCCGCAAAAGCAGCGATGAGCTTTATAAGAGCCAATGCAGAAAAATTTGGAATACCTGAGGATTTTGCGGAAAAATATGATATACATATTCATGTACCGGAAGGTGCAATTCCAAAAGATGGGCCTTCAGCAGGAGTCACAATAGTAACTGCTCTGGTTTCAGCACTGACCGGCAAGAAAACACGCTGCGATGTTGCAATGACCGGTGAAATAACACTCCAGGGGAAGGTGTTGAAAATCGGGGGGCTCAAAAGCAAGATTCTCGCCGCTCACAGAGCAGAAATAACCACAGTCGTCATCCCGAGAGAAAATGAAAAAGACCCTGAAGAGGTTCCGGAGACCGTAAGAAAGGAATTGAAATTTGTGCTGGTTGACAGCATAATGGATGTCCTTAACATCGCTTTACTTGAACCCCCCAAAACAATCAAGGACAATGAGATGTTATCCATTCAAACAGGAGCCAAGATATGATGAAAAAAAGGCTTTTTACGCCAGGCCCAATCTCTGTGCCAGAAGATGTCCTTCTTGAAATGGCAAAACCGATCATTCATCACAGAACCCCTGAATTTCTTGAAATAGCGCAGAAAGTTGTTGAAAACCTTAAATACTTTTTCCAGACAAAAAATGATGTTTTCATTATTGCGGGTTCAGGAACTTCTGCAATGGAAGCAGCTGTTGTAAATGTGCTATCTCCTGGAGAAAAAGGACTTGTTATTTCTGGCGGCAAATTTGGAGAACGGTTTGTTGAAATTGTAAAGGCATCTGGTTGTACACCTGTTGTCATAGAACCCGGCTGGGGAAATCCTGTTGATTTAAAACAGGTGGAACAAACACTGAATCAGATTCCTGACATCAAAGCAGTATATGCCACGCTGGTAGAAACATCCACTGGCACCTCATATGATATAAAAAGTCTCGGAAATCTTGTCTCAAATTATCCTGAGACTGTTTTCATAGTTGACGGAATCAGCGGTCTGGGCGCAGTTGAATGTCAAACAGACACATGGAATATTGACATGGTCGTATCCGGCTCACAAAAAGCACTGAGCCTTCCGCCCGGCCTTTCCTTCATATCAGTGAGTGAAAAAGCCTGGAAAAAAGTCAACAATTCAGCTATGCCAAAATATTATCTTGATCTGAAAAAATACAAAAAATCAATGGAAAAATTTGACTTCCCGTTTACAATGGCTGTAAGTCTTGTATGCGGATTGAACAGGTCTCTGGAAAACATAAAAAAACAGGGGCTTGAAAATTTGTGGGCTATGCACAGAAAAAGAGCAATTGCTGTAAGAAAAGCAGTATCCGCAATGGGACTTCAGATATTTTCAAAGGCACCATCAGACGCTGTCACTGCGATATCTTTACCCGAAGGTATTGATGGTGAAAAATTCTGTTCGGATATGCGAAAAGAGTTTGGTATGTCAATTGCTGGTGGACAGGACAAACTGAAAGGAAAAATAATAAGGATATCGCACTTTGGATATCAGGATGAATTTGACACGATTGCTGTTATAGCTGGTATTGAAGTGATGTTGAACAGGTATAATTATAAGCTGGAAATGGGTTCAGGGGTAAAAGAAGCGATGCGGATACTTTTTGCAGGCTGACAGAAAAAAACATGTCAGATCCCAGCAGAAGTCTGGCACTTGACACAATATATAGAAAAAAAACCAGAGGGATTCCCTCTTTTTTTACCCATCTTATGGATATTCCACTCCTTGAAGAACTTGCACAGAGCCCCTCTGGTTCTTATGAAAAAAATCCTGAACAGATATATCTGAAATATATCTGGAATACTGGTATTAACTGCCTTGATCAGTTCATTCCTGAAAATCCATTGATAATGACGCAGAAGGGTTTTTCCTCACAAACAAAAAGAACTCCCACAACAGGGCTGAAACATATTGTTCTTGACGGTATAACAATTGATTCACCAGAAGCAGTCGCTCATCATATAGAAAAATTTTTTATCCCTTCGATTAAAAAAGCCATTCAGGATTTTGATGAGGAAAAGACCGTAAGACTGATCATTGACCAGGAAAGGTCAATCCAGGAAAAACTTGGAGAAACAGTTTTGAAATCAGGTTATTCTTACATAAAATTTCCAACCCTGAGTTATTCTTATTATGGCTACGAAAATTATTTTATGGCATATCTTCTTTATCCGGATATTATTGAAAAACTTTTCTCTGCCCAGGCTGATTATGCAGAACTTCACAATAAAGCTGCTGCAAGAGCGATAATCGAGGGGAAACTCCCTTTACTTTATCGGCTTGACCATGATATGGCAGATTCAAGAGGACTTCTTGTCAGTATGAAATCCCTTGAAAAAATGTGGGTTCCACATTTTTCCCGCTCAATCAAGCCAGTGCTGAAAACCGGTATGAATCTTATCTGGCACTGTGATGGAAACCTGATGGAACTTATACCGTACCTCATTGACTGTGGAATTGTTGGATTTCAGGGATTTCAGTATGAGGCAGGAATGGATTATGTTAAAATCTGCAAAATGAAAACAAAAAGTGGTGAATCACTCATAATCGTCGCGGGTGTATCAGTAACAGATGTTCTTCCGCATGGAACACCGCAAAAGGTAAAAGAACACATGAAATTTCTCGTTGAAAACGGTCCTGAAACAGGGCTTTTTCTTGCTGCTTCCAGCTCAATCACACCAGGAACCAGCAGAGAAAATGTTTTAACATTTATTGAGGGTTTGAAATTTTATCGCGAACATGGAAGGAATTTATGAAAAAACAATGGATGTTTAATGATTTTTCGACTGTCCTGAAAAAAAATGAAATAAGTTATGGTGATTCAAGAAAAAGAAAATGGCAGGTACTTGAATACACAACAGAGAAGTTTTCAGGAAGGCTTATTCTTGCGCAACCAACAAGTAATGCGCCCGATGTGAAGATCAAAATTCCACTTGTGGGTGTTTATGACATTTACCTTGGACTTTTTCAGAATTTCTGTGACAGAATAAAAGTAAAACTCAGTTCTGATATTGTTTTTGAAAGATTAAAACACTCTTTCAAGGTCATCGGCAAACAGGCTTTTGAGGAAGTATACTGGAAAACTGATACTTTTGATGGTAAGAAAGAGATAATCATCAGACAGGAACCGGGCATCAGAGCAGCTGTGGGGTATATTCTGTTAAAGAGATCCAGGAAAAAAGAATACAAAAAGGAATATCTCATTCATCTGACAGATGATGGATTTCCTTCCAACTATGGAATCCCCCAGAATATATATGATGCCTGCTGGAATATTATTGCCTGCAGCAGACTGAAACCTGATTATGTTTCAAGAGGTATTAATCCAACAAGCATGGCGGATTATCCCACGAGGCATAAATCTTTAAGAAGAAATCCGGAAAAACTTTTGAAAACAGAATTTCCGGCAGAAATTTACAGACAGTGTTATGAAACGCTTGCAAAATTTTTCAAAAAAAATCAGAACATTCCAAAAAAATATTTTGAGATTGCAAACAGTTCAAAAATTTTGCCTCTTGCCTATTGCAGGATGGCAATGTATCATGCAAACCCGCCCTGGGATTGTTTCAGGTCTGATTTTTATGATAAGCATCCTGAATTCCGATGCGTGGACTCAGATGGTATTTCAGTTAATAGAATGAGCTTTGCCTATCCTGAAGTAAGACAGGAGTTCATAAAATTGTTCACCGAAGGAATTGAAATGGGTGCAAAAGGCGTTTCCAATTGTTTTGTGCGGGGTTTCCCTTTTGTGTGTTATGAAAAACCTGTCAGGAAAAGATTCAAACAACTGTATGATGAAGATATTACGAAACTGCCTGAAACAGACGAACGTGTTGAAGCAGTCCGTGCAGAATTTGTAACTGAATACATGAGGGAATTAAAAAACGCTCTTATAAAAAAAGGAGGAGAAAATACGATAAACCTTGCGATAGTTCATGCAAATGAAGAGGTCTGCTCATACTATGGGCTGGATATAAAAACATGGATAAAGGAGAACCTCATAGATATACTGTGTCCTTACACCTGGGGTTTTGAGGGAAAACCTGTTGATATTGATATGGATTACTTTGTAAACCTTGTAAAAGGAACAAATGTAAAACTTATGCCATTTCTTGGTTCAACATATAACGACAGGGAACCTGCGAATTTTCTTAAAAGAGCTCTTTCAATGACTGAATACCCTATTGATGGATTTTCATTCTGGGATGGTGTGGATCACAGAGTTGATCCATTGTTTCATATGATCATTGAACATCTGGTGAGCAGGGATGCAATAAAGAGTGCTATTGAAAAACTGAAAAACTGGCCAAAATGTAATATCTTAAAAACATTGCAGGGAACAAAAATTAACAAGCATAATTATGGACTCTCAATGTGATGAAAAAGATAAATGTTGGTATCGTCGGTTCTGCCGGTCGCGGAAGGTCTTTCAAGATTGCGTGTGAAACAAGCGGTATATTAAAAATTCATGCTGTTTGCGACATCAATGAGGAAAAACTTGAAGAATCAAGGATAGCTCTTGGTGCAGAGGAAAAATACCTTGATTACCATGAAATGCTTGAAAAGTCAGATATCCAGGCTGTCATAATAGGCACACCGATGCAGTTCCATGCTGAACAATCAATTGCAGCCCTTGAAAAAGGAATTCATGTTTTAAGTGAGGTTCCTGCTGCTGTTTCAATCGATGAATGTAAAAAACTCGTCCATGCCGCGAGAAAATCAAAAGCAATCTACATGATGGCTGAAAATTATACATATATAAAACCCAATGTGATTGTTAAAGAACTTGTCAGAAGAGGTCTTTTCGGTCAGCTGTATTATGCAGAAGGTGAGTATATCCATGAACTCAAACAGCTCAATGAAATAACAAAATGGAGAAGAAAATGGCAGACAGGTATCAATGGAATAACATATGGAACCCACAGCCTTGGACCAATACTTCAGTGGATGTATCCTGACAGAGTGGAAAAGGTATGCTGCGCTGGAAGCGGTCATCATTACAGAGACCCGAGGGGCAACTTATATGAAAATGAAGATTCATGCGTTATGCTCTGTAAAATGAAAAGTGGCGCACTTGTCAAAATAAGGGTGGATATGCTTTCAGACAGACCCCATGCCATGAAAAATTATCAGCTTCAGGGAACAGATGGATGTTACGAATCAGCAAGGGCACATGGAGAAAGAAACAGAATATGGCTGAAAAGTATATGCAAAGGGATGGAATGGATGGATATTGAACAACTTGAAGAAGAATTTTTGCCCCAGGAATGGAAACAACAAGCAGAGATAGCAATGAAAACAGGACATGGTGGCGGTGATTTTTTTGAGGTGATGGATTTTGCAGATGCCATAAATGGAGAAAGAAAGTGCCCGATCGGAATAGATGAGGCAATGGATATGACACTTCCTGGACTTATCAGTCAGCAATCAATTATCAACAATGGTGCCTGGATTGAGGTCCCTGATCCCAGAAACTGGAGGTAAAATGAATGATCTGGAAAGATTTAAAGCCATTGTAAATTTTGAAAAGCCAGACTATATTCCAATCTTTGGATTCCCCGGTGCACCCGGTGTATCTTCTGGTGCAATGAAAAAAACCCACGATCGGCTTGTCGAAACTGGTATGCCAGAAAATATCGGCGGTTGTTTTCAACCAGGCAAAGATCCTGACATTGCCTCATGGCAGAAATACTGGGGCACAACAGGACCGATTGGCATTGATTTTTTCCCAGGAGAGCCGGCAAAGGGTGTTAAATCTGAAAAACGGATTGTGGGAGAATATGAGATTATTGAAGATGAAACCGGAGCAATCACAAGACAGGTCATTGACAATGATATAACCTATTCAATGCCTGAATTTATCAGATACCCTGTAAGGGATAGAAAATCCTGGGAATTTTTCAAAGATAGGTTTACTCCTGGTAAAAGATGGAGTTTTGATAGGATAGATAAAGAATGCCTGAGGTTTGACAGCAGGACAAAACCCCTTGCGATTGGCGCCGGTTCAACATGGGGAGGATGTTTGCGCTCAGTGCTTGGACCAGAACTGGCATGCACAATTCTTTATGATGAACCTGGTTTTGCTGAAGAAATCCTTCAGTGGCACTACTGGAAGATAAGACATTATATATTTCCGATCATAGAAAGATTGAAGCCAGAAATTGTTTATTGTGGAGAGGATATATGTTATAAATCAGGTATGCTGATAAGCCCGGAAATGTTCAGGAAGTTTTGCAGTCCTTATTATAAGGAACTATACAGCCTCTGTAAAGATTGTAATGTTGATCTTCTTGCAATAGATACGGATGGGAATATTATGGAATTTACTGATATTGTTAATGAAACAGGAGTAAACGGTCTTTTTCCCTGTGAGGTTAAGGCAGGTAATGACCTGTTTTTATTAAGAAAAAAATATCCACATTTTATCTTTTTTGGATGGCTTGAAAAGGAAGTTCTGAACCAGGGTAATGACCATTTAATTAAAAAAGAGATTATGAAAAAAGTACCGGTTTTGATTGAAAAAGGTGGGTACTTTCCAAATGCTGACCATGGAATACAGCCAGAAGTAACATTTGAAAACCTCTGTAAATTTTTGACATTACTCCATAGTGTATGCAATAATCCAGAAGGGGAATTCCCGAGAATTGAGTGTGAATAATTATCTAAAAAGGAGGTTGTTTTGCCAGGCGGGAAAAAGATCCGGGTTGGTGTGGTTGGAGTGGGAAGAGGAATGAGTTTTGCCTCTGGTGCACAGTTTGCAAACATGGAACTTGTGGCTATATGCGATATCCGGGGAGAAAAGCTTAAAGAAGCAGGAAAAAGATTAAATGTTCCCACATATACTGAGTATGATAGGTTTCTTGCGCATGATATGGACGCAGTAGTTCTTGCAAACTATTTTCATCAGCATGCGCCTTTTGCAATCAAGGCATTAAAAGCAGGAAAGCATGTTTTGAGTGAAACAGCCTGCAACAGTACTCTTGCTGAAGGTGTTGAATTATGCAGGACTGTTGAGAAAACCGAAAAGATATACATGCTTGCCGAAAATTATCCTTACACTGTTTTCAATATGGAAATGCGAAGACTGTACAAAAATGGTGAGATAGGCGAGGTAACATACGCTGAAGCTGAGTATAACCATCCAATGTCCCCGGAATCACGATGTATGCTGGCTCCAGGTTTAAATCACTGGAGAAACTGGATGCCGCCCACTTATTATTGCACACATGCACTTGCACCTCTTGTTTATATTACTGAGAAAATGCCTGTAAAGATCAATGCTCTTTCCATAGCAAGACCATCCATAAATAAAAGGACAGCAAGAAGATCAGACCCTGGTTTTGTGATACTGTGCAGGATGGATAACGGAGCAGTTTTCAGGTTGTTCGGACTTGTTCTACCAGGACATTCTAACTGGTACAGAATCCATGGAGAAAAAGGTGCAATGGAGATTACGCGAGGACCGGGTTATTTTGGACCAGGGCAGATACGCATCTGGCATGAGGCATGGACAAGAGAAAAAAATCAACCGCTTGAAAAAACATATGTTCCTGAATGGCAGGAGATGGGGACACTGGCAACAAAAGCGGGTCACGGTGGCGGAGATTTCTGGGTAAACTGGTACTTTGCAGAAGCAATAAGAACCGGTAAACAACCTTTTTTGAATGTTTACAGAGGCGTTGCGATGAGCAGTGTTGGAATTTTAGCCTGGAAAAGTGCCCTTGAAGACGGTAAACCATATGATGTGCCTGATTTCAGCAAGGAAACTGAAAGGAAAAAATATGAAAATGATAATGCCTCACCATTCCCTGATGCAAACACAAATGAAAAACTACCACCAAGCATTCTTGGTTTTGTTAAGCCAGAGTATACAGATATTGCATTTTCAAGAAAAATCTGGAAAAAGATGAAACAGAAAAAGGTTTAGTTTAACAGGGAGGAACAATGATTGTGTGGGTAATTTTGATATTGATAATGGGTTTGTTATTACTTTTTTTCCCCGAAAAGATTGCTGAAAATCAGGAATGGATAAAGCAGATTGGATTGGTAATCACACTGATATGCATGGGTATCAGCGTTAGAATGCACGCTCTGAGGAGACGTGGATCAAGGGAAAAAACAGAATCAAGGATAAAAGAACTTGAAAATGAGATTGAATCTTTAAGAAGCAAGCTTGCCCAGGTTTCTAAAGAGGAAGAACAGAAAACTCCGTAATTTTGATTTTCAAGAATTAATAATTATGCTTGTATCCATAGTAATACCTGTTTTTAATGAAGATAAGACAATTTATGATGTCATCGCGCGGGTAATGGGTGAAGATTTAGAAAACCACCAGAAACAGATTATTGTTGTTGATGATGGTTCAACAGATAATACCTGGCACCTGCTGAAAGAAGTCCAAATTAAGTGGTGCGATATTATTTTAATAAAACACCAAAAAAACATGGGCAAGGCGGCAGCATTGAAAACAAGCTTTTCTTATGTAAAAGGTGATGTGGTGATTATTCAGGATGCAGACCTTGAATATGCTCCTTCTGATTACAAAAAATTGATAGCTCCTATTATCAAAGATGAAGCAGACATCGTTTTTGGCACAAGGTTTCATTCTGGAAGACCTGAAGGAATGCCGTTTATCAGATATCTCAGCAATAGATTTCTCACCTTTCTCTGCAGGGCTCTTTATAATGTTAAAATTTCTGACATGGAAACAGGCTATAAGGTTTTTTCAAGAAAGGTTCTGGAGAAAATGAATATCATTTCTGATGGTTTTGATTTTGAACCTGAATTTACGATTCTGGCTGCAAGGGAAAAATTCAGAATAAAGGAGGTATGTATAAGTTATAAACCAAGAAACTTTGCGCAGGGAAAGAAGATAAGATTCAGGGATGGCATCAGTACTCTGATAACTATCTTAAAGATGAAATTCAGGAGATAAACAATGAAATCATTGCAGTTTTATTTATGGATTTTCTTTTTATTGCCAGTTTTTAATCTGTATGCGGCAGAATTCCCTCTCAGGGATATGTCGGCTGATGCATATATTGATATTTCAGGGACATGGCTATTCAAAATGGATCCAGCTGATGCAGGTGTAAGAGAAAAATGGTATGAGAAGGATTTTGACCGTTCATCATGGGAAAAAATTACTGTTCCGGGTGTATGGAATCAAAAACCGCCAAATGTTTCATATCCGGTTGCAGAAGGTATAGGATGGTACAGTAAAATTGTAAAAATTCCACCAGCATGGAATCAGGAGGTACTTGTTGTTTTTCTTGGTTCAATGTATACAACAGATGTATGGATTGATGGCAGATATGCCGGTATACACAGAGGTGGATATACACCTTTCTGCTTTGAAATCACCAGACTGGTAAAAGCCGGAACCAGTATCTGCATTGTTGCAAGGGTTGACAACCGAAGGGGTAAAACAATACCATCCACAGGAATGGGCTGGCATCCCTTCGGAGGAATATACAGAGAAGTATATCTGGTTTCCAGAAAATCAGTGCATTTTGAATCAATATCAACATCAACCGTTTTAAGCGAGAAAGCCGCATTATTCAAACTGGATACACTTGTTGTGAACAATTCAAGTCTCACATTTACAGGAGAAGCATCTTTTCAGTTAAAAGACAAACAGAAAATTGCTGGCACCCAGAAGATTTCTGTCCGGTTAAAACCAGGAGAAAGAAAAAAAATAAGTCTGTCCACAAAAATCAATAATGCCAGGCTATGGTGCCCTGAAAATCCATATCTTTATACAGCCAATCTTTCACTTGCAAATGGTTGCAGGGTTGAATTCCCAGTGGGGTTGAGACAGTTTGAAGCAAAAAATGGAAAGATTTTTCTCAATGGAAAAAGAATCTGGCTTCAGGGGTTTGGTAATCACGAAGAATATCCGGGTTATGGACCATGTATGAATGAAAAATTGCTTGAAAAGGACCTGCTGACGATGAAAAATGTTTTCAGGATAAATACACTCAGAACCGGCCATTATCCTTTTCATCCGATTCTGTTTGACCTTTGTGACAGACTTGGAATAATTGTACACACAGAAATTCCTGCCTGGCAGGTTAACAAAAATTTTATTCAGTCAGATGAAGCCTGGGATCTATGGTTAAAAAACCAGCTTGAGGAGATGGTGCAGACATATAGAAATCATGCCTGCGTCGCTTTCTGGGGTCTATCAAATGAGTTATACAGTGTACCTGAATATCACAGAAAAGCAGCTGAATTTGTAAAAAGCCTTGATCCTGATAGATTTATCACCATTGTTTGCGCTTCGACAGCAGACCTTGAATCCAATAAAATTGCCGACATCGTTGCAAGGAACTTTCATTATGGCTGGTATCATTCAAAAAGTGTATATGCGTTAAGAGACAATCTGCCAGTCGTATTAAAAGCTTCTGAGGGAAAACCCATATGGGTGGCAGAGATAGGCGCACTGGCCAATCCGGGCAATTATTCGGGTGGATACGGGGACATGTCAAGAGGAACAGAAACATATCAGGACAAGGTCGTCAGATATGGTGTTCAATATTGTTCAACTGAATCAGACCAGATTTGCGGTGTGAGTGTGTGGACTCTCTCTGATTTCCATGGTAGAAATCAGTTTATTCCCCATGGTGTCCTTGATGAATTCAGAAAACCAAAAATACTCGGATATACAATCTGTAATCTTTTCAATGGCAATCCACGAATATACATCTGCGAGCGAGACACCATGATAAAACAGGGTGAACCTTTTCAGGCTTTTATAAGATGCTTCAATCCAGATGAGAAGAGATACGAAAATCTTTCTGCAAAATGGTGCATCATAAAAAATCAAAAAAAACTGGATTCAGGAAATTTCAGATTCAGTATCGATCAGGAAAGGCAGAAAGAAATAGGAAAAATAGAATTTTTACCGTCTGATGAATCAGGCCTGTACACACTCTGGATAGAACTTTTTGACTCAAGTGGAAACTGGCTGTACACAAACAGCTGTTTTTTTGATGTCCGGGAGGTTTCAAAACCAGGGGTTCTAAAAATTACCGCAGTCGGAAATTATAGAAATCCTGTGATGTTTTATCAGAATATCAGAATACCCTTTTATCAGAACACCGGCATAGTTCTGCCATTTGAACAGGGGAATTACAACTTTGAATTCAGGGCAGATGGATACACTGCAATATACAAAAAAGTCAGAATTGATTCAGGTAAAATTACTGAAATAAATCTGGATTTTAAAAAGTGAGATTGAAATATCTGAGATTGGAAACATGCATCTGGCTTGTTATAGCCCTTCTTTACCTTTATTTTTGTCTTTTCCATGCTTTTGATGATGATGAACTGCAACACTGTCATAATGCCTATCTGATCTGGAAAGGTCTTGTCCCTTATAGAGATTTTTTTGAACATCACCTTCCACTTTACCATATTCTTGTCTCTCCTTTTTTTATCCTCGGAGAAAAACCATCAACCATTTTCGCGTTCAGATTTATAAGTCTGGTCAGCTGCGCCTCTGTATTTTTACTTGTTTACCGGTACATTGAAGAACACTATACAGAAAAGATTGCACTATTTTCTATCATGTTGCTCGCATCTGTTCCCATGTATCTTTTCAAGATGATAGAAGCGCGGCCTGAAAGTATTGCAATTTTGTTCTTTGCGGGCGCCTTAATCCATATTCTTTCTCAAAAACAGGATAAAAATCAGCTGTTTTTTGCAGGGGTTCTGAGCGGATTGATGGTTTGTTTTTCACTCAAATATATTTTTGCCTGGGCTGGACTCTGTGCATCGATATTTGTATTGAGAAAGAAAAAAGGTTGTCTAAATTTTACAGCTGGTTTTTTAACTGGAATCATTCCGCTGGTTTTATATGTCTTATCGAAAGGCATACTCAACGAATTTATCAGTTCCACATTTGTGATGAATATAAAATGGAAATACAGATTTTCACCTTCAGGATACCTTTATGAAACCTTTATGACCGCCGGACTTCTCATTGCCTTCGCAATCTCAGCAATAATTCACGATTTTTCTTCCATGGAATCAAGGAAACAGGCTTTAGCGATGCTCTTGCTTGTTGCAGGATGTTTTCTCACAATCATTCTGGTTCCGGTTCCTTACAGACAATCTTATCTTCCGCTGTTTGTGACATGCACCATCTGTGCTTCTTCTTTCATAATGAATTTCTTTCAAATGTTTCAGAACAGAAATATTAAATTTACTGTTGCCACAGTGGTTTTTCTCTGCGCAACAGCCAATTCCATAACAGTCTTAAAAAACGAAATTTCCCAGACAAACCTGGAAGATATAAAAAAGATGAAAAAGGTTGACATAATATCTCCAGACACAAGTTTTTTTGATGGCAGAAGTCTGATGTTTTATCGAATGCATACCGGGTACTATGGATTTATGCACCATGAACTTCTTGCAATGCTTGATCCTGACCGGTACAGCGAGCATGTAATTGAAGCGATAAAAAAGAACAATTTTCCTGTTGTGATCTATGATTACAGAGTAAAACAGATGCCATGGGAAATTCAGGATTTTATTCAAGCCAACTATTGTCTTGCCGAAGAACCTGATATTTATATTGCAGGGAAAAAGATTGATAGAGGCAAGTTTTATAAAGGAAAAGCCTATTTTGAAATAAATGTTTCAGGCTGGTACAGGATTTTGTTTTCGGGTAATATCCTTTCAATAGACAGCAAACCTGTTAAATCGGGTGAAATTCGTTTTTTTGAAAAAGGAACCCATGTTGCTGAAAGCACAGAATTCATAGATAATCTGAAAGTGAAACTTGAAAAAAGAAGATAGATATGAAAAACAAACCTTCATGGATATTTTTGATTTTAACAGGCCTTTTCATCTTTGTATCAACTTATGGATTCATCCATCATATAAGATGCATATGCTTCCCATACCCATTGGAATACAGAGAAGGAGTTGTTGCATACTGGATAAATTGTCTTATTGATGGTAAAAAACTTTATCCTGAAATCGGACAGAATCCACCTTATCTTCATAATCCTTATACTCCACTCTATTACATCATCACTGCACTTGCCCATAAGATATTTCCGGAGACACATACATTTTTTGCCGGTCGTTTAATCAGTTTTATCTGTTTACTTATCATCTGTTTTTTTATATTCAAAATTGTCAGGCTTCGCGCTTCAACCACAGCAGGTTTGATATCAGCAGGGTTTTTCTTCTGTTCTCCTATTCTTATGAGCTATGGTTCTCTTGGAATAGTTGATTTACTTGCTCTTTGCTGTGGAATTGCCGGCTTGTACACAGCAACCGGGAAAACAAAAACAGGGTTTCTTTTCTCCGGAATTTTCTGCGCCCTTGCATTTTTGACAAAACCCGTTTTTATTCTTCCCGGCATCTGTGTGATTCTTGCATTAATGATCTCAAAGGAAAAAAGGAAAAATTATTTTTTCATCGGTCTTGCAGTCCCTGCTGTATTTTCATTTTCTATTCTCTTTTTTGAATATGGTAAAAACATCTTCACCCATCTGCTAGCACTCAATCTTCTTCCTTTGAGCATCCTTCATTTTTTCAATGTGTTTTCGATGGTAGGAATCAGGCATTGCCTGCTTTTTGGCCTTCTTGCGGCTTTTATTGGGTTAATGAAGGATAAAAAGGATTCCCTTTACTGGTATTGTATACTTTCACCTCTCACAATCCTGTTTTTATCAAAAACGGGTTCAGAGGCAAATTATTTTATTGAAATCATCGCTCTTTCATCAATAGCAACCGGGATTCTTTTGGAAAAAACTGAAATCTCTGCGAAAAAGATTTTTCTGCTCGGATGTATATCCCAGATGTTTCTGTTTCTTCCATTCAAACCAGCATCTGTGTTCACAAAAACTTACGGACAGGAGATACCTGCTGCCATTGGTTCTGAACCATCTGAGGCATTAAAGGAAGCAGGAAATATAATAACAGGAGAATTGCTCTCCTGTACTGATCCTGTTCTTTCTGAAGATATCGGCTGGCTTGTTATTTCTGATAAAGAGGTCCTGATTGAACCCTACCAGTTTTCACAGCTTGCAAAGTGTGGAAGATGGGATGATAGTTATGTCGTTGGAATGATAAATGAAAAACAATTCAATATGATTTTGATCAGTGCCGAAAGTTTTGAAAAGGATAGCGAAAAATTCACGGAAAGTATGCTTGAATCAATCAGGAAAAACTACTCAATCAGAAGGGTTGTTGGTAATATCTATCTGCTTGAACCAGTATTGTGGAATTTCC
>CAZHJN010000007.1:37954-57253 GCA_964532995.1 uncultured bacterium | reverse complement strand
CAGTGCTATACGGTGCTCATTCTTCTTCGCACCAGCACCGCTCCATTCAAATCCCCATTGGAAAACATAAAGGGTGGGTGAGGGGATTTGGCGGCTTCGCCTCCCACTGCGGCTCAGCTCGGCCCTCCGCGCAGGTCCTCGCTTGCTCGGACCTATACGCCTTCGCTCCATTCAAATCCCCATTGGAAAACATAAAGGGTGGGTGAGGGGATTTGAACCCCCGGCATCCAGAGCCACAGTCTGGCGCTCTATCCGCTGAGCTACACCCACCATGGATAAAATATTTTACACGAAATTTTAATGTAGTAAAATGTTTAATACGGGAATGAGAAAAATGATACCTGTCCTGTTCTTTATTTTAATGCTTTTGTGCAGTTTTGGCTGTGTCAGCAAGGAAATTTCCCTTTCAATTCCTGTAATAAAGGAAAATGAGATGATCGCGGACATGTCGGTAAATGCAGGAGAGATATTGAATTTCAAATTTGAATCAAACCCGACAACAGGTTATCAGTGGTATGTTACATACGACGATAGAATACTGAAACTTGCACAAAGCCAGTTTATAGAATCCGATTCAGGAAATCTTGTTGGCGCATCAGGAATTCAGTATTTCAAATTCAGGGTAATAAAAAAGGGTGATACCAGAATTGAATTCGTCTACAAACGCGAGTGGGAAAAAGATACACCTCCATTGAAAAAAATCATTTACAATATAAAGGTTCGCTGAAACATGTTTAATCTTGCAGGAAAACAGGCTTTAATTACAGGTGGAAATTCGGGTATTGGACTGGGAATAGCAAAGGCACTTGCAAAAGCAGGAGCAGGCATTGTTATAGTTGGTAAAGATAAAGAAAAAAACAAATACGCCCTTGAGATATTAAGAAAAATAAATAACTCAGTTGTGACCACCAGTTTTGACCTCTCGCAGTTAAAGAAAATACAGTATTTTTTCAATAAAACAGAAAACAGATACGGACTTTTTGATATTCTTATAAATTGTGCGGGTATAACAGTCAGGAAAAGGTCTGACCTGTTTACCCTTGAAGAATGGCAGAAGGTGATGGATCTGAATCTTACAAGTACTTTTTTGCTCACGATTGCGTGGGCAAAGTCATTGATAGAAAAAAAGAAGACAGGCTGCTGTATAATAATTTTATCATTGATGTCTGAGGCGGTCAGATCCGTAACTCCGGCTTATTCTGCCTCAAAGGCGGCATTGAAGCAGCTTGTAAAAGCCTTTGCTGTGGACTGGGCACAATTTGGAATAAGGGTAAATGGTATTACTCCAGGCTATATAAGGACAGATTTAACAGAGGCGCTTTACAGAGACAGAAGTTTTAATGACTGGGTGATAAATAGAACTCCTCTAAGAAGGTGGGGCAGTCCTGATGATATCGGACCCGCAGCGGTATTTCTGTGTTCAGATGAGGCTTCGTTTATTACAGGACAGACAATCATTATTGATGGTGGTTTTCTGGCCATGCTCTAATTTAAGGTTTTTCTGAAATGCCTCAGCACTAAATTTTTTATAAAAAAGATATGGATTATAAAAAAATGCGCGCATCTGAGCCAGTGTATTTCAGGTTTTCCAAGAGCTTCCCATAATTTTATTGTGTAGATTGGTCTGACTGAAGTATCGTATTTTGCGTTTATCATCAGTATGTTTGATGATTCCTTTGCGTAGGTCAAAACATCTATCTGTTTCCATTTTAACGCAAGTTCCTGTCTGTCAATGCATCTGAATAATTTTTGCTTGTAAATCCTTGCTATGAAATCCCTGGAATCCCATAGCATGTTTGCAAGATCAGCTCCTCCAACCAGAAAAATCCCGGAAATAATCCGATCGTCTATGGATTTTACGAGTGCCGCAATATTTGCACCAAGACTGATACCGATAATTCCAATCATGTCATTTTCCTTTTCTAAAAAATCAATGGATTTTCTTACATCAATAACAGATTGTATCAACCCCCTTTTGAAGATTTCCGGCCAGTTCATATTTTCGGGTATTTTTGTCAGTGGTCGTTTTCTCGGTATTCTGGCGGGAGCGTATGGCATAATTGGCATCAAGCATGAAAATCCTTTTTTGGCAAGGATACGACAGAAATAAGATGTTGCCCATACCATTGATATCCCGTGTATAATAATAATGGCTTTTTTAGGGTTGGCGGAGCGATAGTAGCAGGCGGTCACCTTATCGCAAACTGGAATTCCCACCCGATACGCAGAAGGAAATTCAATGCGAAATAAATTATATTTTTTCCCTGTTTTTATCAGCTTGATGTTGAAGTTATTTGATTTTTGATAATCAAACTGCGTCAGATTCATACATATATTTTAATTGAACCGGGTGGATTTTCAATTCACTTGACACATAATTCTTTAAGGTTATCATTTTATCAAAAGGAGGGATAATGGCGAAGAAATTTGGAAAGGTTGAAATGACGGTATGGAAATTCATCAGACTTTTTGTATTTCTGGTTATTGCAATCTTCGGTTTTGTTCTTGCCCACTTCAATCCTCAATTTTCCACATTCGGATGGGGTTTTACGTTCGGTATGATTGGTATGGCAGTGCTTATTGGATGATATCAGCCTGCAATTTCTCTGATAATCTGGTGCAGATTTTTAATCTCTTCTTTTGTGGCTATCCCACCCTTTTCTGCCCAGCCTACACCCTGTGCGGAAGGAAATGCAGCACCATCAAGAAATTCTTCGGCGATTTTTCTGATATTCTTTATTGCAACAACTCTTTCATTTTGCCCGGTTTCCACGATATCAAGATATTTTTTCGGGATGCTGTTGATTCGCTTTGATGCAGCATAGATCAATCCGTTCATTAAAACAAAGGGTTCTGTATCTTCAATCCGTATAAGAGGTCTTGTTTCCAATCCGGCAACATATCTTGTATAATGAAAAATATTTTCCTGCAGGAGATTTCCATTTGGTTCAGTTATTATTTCTTTTTTCCCGTTTTTTCTTTTTATTTCACACTTAACCATTGTACCATTTTCACTTTTTGCGTTGCCCTCAAAATATATGTCGGCATTTTCACAGAAAATTTTTTCAATATCGTCTGTTTTTTCACCGCATGCGTGTGTGAGTACAATTCTTATATCCCTCACGGTTTTTGTTGCAGCAATCACAAAAACAGTGTCTGTCCCCTGAATATCATTTGCTCTGTAAAGTTCTGCCTGAACAGTCTCAACAGGATCCCAGGAGAGAATTCCATTCTGTCCGCACCAGAAGAGAATGTTATGGATATAGTGACTTATTGCGTTTCCGAAGCATGAATCAAGAACAACTTTGTTTCTGTGAATCAATTTTCCAGCCCAATCATTTCTTCTGAAATATGATAACGGTCTCGGCCACATGCCAAGAAAAGTTATTCTTTTGATTCTTCCGAATTCATTTGAAAGAATTCTTTCTTTAACTTTTTGCCTTGCTTTTTGAATTATGAAGTTAAAACCAACATTTGTTTTCTTTTCGGCATTCTGGTCTATCCGTATCATATCAGCCAGTTCCTGATAATCAAGGGTTGGAGGTTTTTCAAGATACACAGGTAAATTTCTTTTTACTGCCTCCCTGTGCATTTCGGCGTGTAAATAGATCGGCGTTGGCACCGACACAATATTCAGATTTGTTCTGAAATTATCAAGCATATCAATATAGTTATCAAAAATCACGATATTTCGTTCCTTCATGTGCAATCGATCAATCATCTGCTGGAATTTTTCTTTTTCAGGATCGCAGGTGCAAACCAGTTTAAGAATGCCTCTTTTTTCCAGTTCATAAACAGCATTATGATGTGCCTGTGCAAACCCCCCCATCCCTATAATTCCGATTTTCAATTGATTTTTCATCTTTTTATTATAAAAGATGTTTTTTGACCCATGGGATGGCTTCTGTTCCATGCCATCGGTGTTCACCTTCAAATACATCATGTTTGAAAAATTTTTCCCTTTCTAAAATTTTATATGCGCGTCTTATAATGGATGTTTGTGAATAAACGTTTTCTAATCCACTTTTACCATTGAGCGGATCTTTTGTCCCTGTTTCAATAAGTAATGGCCTCGGTGCAATCAGTGCAGCAATATCTCCCATGTCCAGATGTTCATATAAATGCGGTACATAATTACATGAACAGTTGGTGCACATTTCAAGAAGGGATTCTTTATAACCGTACATGTATCCGCTTATTACCGAGCATCTTATCCTTTCATCAAGTGCTGATGCCCACAGAGTTTGAAGTCCACCACCTGAAAGCCCAACACAACCAATTCTGGACCTATTGACATCATTTCTTGTTTGTATATGGTCTATAAGTCTGTGGATGTCCCATGTCCACATTCCTGTAACAGTCATTCCAAGAGGTATAGCCATATTATTAAGCCACAGACAGGATGAACTTAATATATTTCCTTTTACCCATTGCTCCTGCCGTTCTCCAAAGCCCCTTGCATCGGGACAGAAGACCATAAAACCTTCTTTAACCAGTTGAACACCATAATCGTAGTTGTAATGTTTGATCTGATTTGCAATTTCAGGAATATCTCTTCTTCCTGCGACTGAGTACTTTCCACCACTACCATGACCGTGCAATGCTATAACAGCAGAATATCTGGATTGTTCATTTTTTGGCTTTAGAACATAAAAAGGCATTTTTACAGAAGGTTCTGTGTTGATTGTCATGTGTATGCGATCAAAGTCTGGCAATTCAACAATTTCGTTCACCCTGGGGCAGGGGTCGCACTTTTTGAATTTATAATATCCGATGAGGTGTTTTAGCTTTTTTCTTGTTTTCTGCTTCCAGTTTACAAACTCCTTTATATTTGTTGCATTGAATGAAAGGTTTTTCTTCTGCTGTTCAAAAAGTTCAGCCAGATAGTCTGCGATAGGATAGCTATTGCTTTTGCTGTTTTTCACTGTGTCTCCTTTTTCACCCAATCATTCTTGCGTAATTTCTGACATACGCTCTATCATCCTGGATATATTTATCCACTATCTTTCTGCTGGGTTTACCGAGTTTTTTCAAAACTTCTGCGCAGGTAAGTTCCATCTGCCAGAGGATATCCTCGCTGACTTTATTTATAAATCCTTTTCTTCCTTCAGAAAGGTTTCTTGTCGCAGGTATGTTTTCTCTGCTTAAAAATTTCTGGATAACTGCAATGGAAGTTTTGTTATTGATTTCTCCAATTGCCCTGAGAGCTGCCATAAGCACATCGGGTTCAGCAAATCTATTGAATAAGATTTCATGCAGAATACCCAGTGCTTTTTTATCTTTTAATCGCCCGATGATTACAACAATTGAAATGTAAAGGTTGGAGTTGATCTTTCTTTCTTTTTTCAACCACTCCAAAAGGGTATCTAAGCCTTTTTTGTTTCCATGAATCGCAAGCAATGCAGCACTCCAGAACTTCAATTGTGGGTCAGGTGACCTTTTCAGAATTGAAGTGAGAAAAAATTCGGTTTGTTCTGAAAAATAAAATGACCAGACACTCACTGGTTCCTTAAAATTTTTTGTGATAAATTTTTGTTTCAGTCCTTCATCATCGGAATGTTTGTTTATTGCCGGTTTTATCTGATGGTCTGAATTCCAGCAGCAGTTCTTTTTGAGCGTACTCTGTAATTTCTCAATGCTGATATCGTCCGGTGTTGTGTTGTTTTTTACAGATATGCCTGCTGCGATACCTGCGACCTCGCCAATTGATTCGAGGTCCTTCTGCATTCTGAGAGCATAATGCGCCTCTGGTTCAAGTGAAATCGCTCTTCCTGCAACTACCAGACCGACCACTTTTTGCGGAAGGAGGCATCTATAAGGAATCTCGCATTCGAAGCCTGTGCGATAATTGTCTGTAAACCATCTCCACAGCAGTGAACAAAAACTCTGGTTTTCCATGTCTTTTAGATGGTTATCATAATTTGAGTACATAATGCAAACTGCATCTGGAAATTTTGTGCCGGATATTTGATCCATGAGAGTGAGGACATATTTCCCTACTATCTGTCTGGACTGTCGAATTCCTGTAATCGGACAGATGTAAAGGGGTATATCTATATCGTTTCGTATCCTTTTTTTGAACAATCTTAAAGCAGACATTCTTGCCCTTGTCAGGTCAATGACATCTGTGGAATCCACCAGACCGGAGTCAAAATTTATGTATGTCAATTCGTCAGGAAGAAGCTTAACCGGTACCAGGGTAAAAGGCTGGGATAATCCATCAGTTTCTCTGCCATCAGTATATTGCGCGCCTGCCTTCACTGCAATATCGCCATCACCTGTTGCATCAATAAATACTTTGGCCAGGTATCGTATGCTTACGGCTGGCGTTATACCAAAAATTCCGGTTATTCTATTTCCTCGCATTTCAACATCAGTACAGCATGTCTGGTAGAATATTTTGACTTTTGCCTGTGCAGCCATCCGCTCAAGCACAATTTTTTTTGCCTCGGGATGCCATCCCTTTATATTAAATCGTCCTTTCAGTATTGAGGTAACATTGTTGCATTCTTCCTCAATTTCTTTCTGGATTCCTCCTCCATATCCAAGATAATAGCGAAATATGCCTCCTCCTGTACCAATTCCGCCCAGGCAGGTTGAATGCTCGATAATTGCGGTTTTGACTCCCTCTCTTCCAGAGGCTATACCCGCAACAGTTCCAGAAGTTCCGCCCCCAGCCACAATAACATCAAACTCAACCTGCATATCAAAATCTGGATATTTAATGCAGTTAATTTCTTTGAAATTGGTCATAAACTGATTTTTCTTTTCCCTGATTAATCTGCCGGTTTCAATGCCTGCTTCAAGGAGATTAACAGTATAATTGGGGTCAAATTTTACAGACCCACCTGTTGAAATAACAGGGTAAAGGTTTTTGATTCGCAAATGTTCAGTCTCGGGGTTTTCTTTTCTTACATATAGTGGTTCATAACTTATGTGAGAGACAAGCGCTTCAGCCAGAAAATCAAAGGTATTTCTGAGATAAGTGATTATCCTGGGAAGTTTTATTCTTGTTGAGGAAAGAGATTCGTTTTCTGCCTGAATTTCAATAAATACTTCTTTATTTCTGAAACCGGGATGCAGGGAAACAATTTTTACATTATCAACGGTCTTGTTTATAATTTCCGGCTCCTTAACTTCTTTTTCAACGCCATTGAAAAAAATGTAATAAACACTGCAATAATTATTTCGGGATAGCGGACTTTTATTCAGAGCTTTCCTCACAATAAAACTGTTTTCTGTTGCATCAACAAATATCATTCCTTTTATGACACCGAGAGCTGTTTTATTACCGACAATGAGTCCACCAATAAATTCATCATGTTTTATAACATCAACCGGATATGTATACAGCATTACATCAACATTGAGTTTTTCTAATGCGGATGCAAGTGAAATTTCAAAGATTGAAGGACAGACAGTATTATTTTTAATACCGGACCTTGACTCAAGTTCTTTCTTTAAAATATTTCCGGTTTTAGACAGATTACCATGAAAAAAAGAACAAAATGCAGATGTGACTTCCCATCCCAGGTTTGGCCGTTTTTCAATTAACAATACTTTTTTGTTCCCGGCACACGCAAGGGTGCATCCTGTACCGGAAAGGCCACCACCCACAACCACAATGTCATAAATTTCTGCAAATGGATTTTTTTTCATCTGTTGTAGTTTATCAAAAATTCACTGACTGTCAAAAACTGGACTGGAGATTACAGTATTGACCGAACATGTTATAATTATTACATGACTTTTCTTAATCTTGTTAAGATAAGGCAGAGTGTAAGGCAATACAGACCTGATCCTGTTCCTGCTGAAGTGCTCGATCGCTGTTTTGAGGCTGCAAGACTGGCGCCTTCCGCATGCAATTCTCAACCATGGTCGTTTATCGCTGTAACCGAAAAAAATATGATAAACCAGATTGCAGAACACGCCTTTTCTGGTGTCTATTCACTGAATAAATTTGTAAAAAGTGCGCCCGTCATTGTGGTTGTAATTACTGAAAGGTCAAGATATACGGCATGTCTTGGAGGTTATTTTCGCGGGACTCAGTATAACCTTATTGATGTTGGAATAGCGGTTGAACATTTTATTTTGCAGGCAACAGAAGAAGGTCTTGGTACATGCTGGATTGGATGGTTTAATGAACGTGAGGTTCACAGAATACTTGGTATTCCGTCAAGACGAAAAATTGATATACTGATAACGGTTGGATATCCTGAATCTCAAGACATCCGTAACAAGAAAAGAAGGTCACTTGATGAAATACGAAGATATATATAATAAAGCAATCAAAAAGGAGGCTACAGTGAAAATTCTGACTTTATGGAAGATTCTTTTCTGCATGGTTTTTATGATGTTGATAGCAGATTGCATTTTTGCCGCTCCACCCAGGTCGCTTGTTAAGCGAATTGAAAAGGCAAAGGAGTTTCTTGATGACATAATGGAGGCTCCCGATACAGAAATTCCTGCTGCTCTGATTGAAAAATGTCGCGGGGTTGTCATAATGAGACAGTACAGGGCTGGTTTCATCTTTGGTGTTAAGGGTGGCTTTGGAGTTGCAATTGTCAAGGATGAAAAAACAGGAGACTGGAGCCCGCCTGCATTTGTAAGAGCAGGCGAGGGTAGTTATGGGGTTCAGATTGGAGGACAGGCTGTGGATACCATCCTTCTGGTCATGAATAAAGAAGGTATGGAAATGCTTATGAAAACCAGGTTCAAACTGGGTGTTGGTGGTTCGGTTGCAGCCGGTCCTGTTGGCAGGGATGCCTCGGCAAAACTTGGTCTCGGTACAGCAATTCTGGTTTATTCGCGAGCAAAAGGCCTGTATGCAGGAGCCACAATAGAGGGCGGATTTATTTTAAATGACGATGAAGCAAACCAGCAATTTTATGGAATAAAGGGACTCACTGTTCAGGATATTCTTTTTACTAACGCTGTTGAAATACCTGATGCTGCAAAAGGTTTGATAAACGCTCTGAAAATATATGAAACCCGATATCAAAAATTGAAGGAAGAAAAAGCGAAATGAAAAATTTTCTCTGATTTTTTCTTGAAAGTAAATTTCCTCTGAAAAAAAGTTATGGAAAAAAGGAAAATTATTGAAATTAAAGTGAGGTACGGAACAAACAGGGTTCTTCAACAGGCGATAGATGATGTATGGAAATCAGGAGGAGGTACTGTAAAAATAGACGCTGGAAGTTTCATTATGTACGATTCACTTCATCTGCGAACCGGTGTAAATGTCATTGGTGAAGAAAACAGGACAATTCTGAAAAAATCCTGTTCGATTTCATCCCGATTATCTGCAGATCTTGGTTATGGACACTATGATGTGTCTGTTGAACATCCTGAATTTTTCAAAGTGGGAATGGGGATTTATATAAGCGATGACCAGGGAAAGGGTTTTTATGGTACTGTGGCAAAAATCATATGGAAAAACAAGGATCAGCTTGGAATAGACAGAATGCTTAATCATGACTACGCACGAATCAGAAATGGAATTGTTTCAACTGTTTTTCCTATCATAAGTGCATACCACGTAAAGGATGCATCGGTCGAAAATCTGGTTTTAGAAGGAAACGCTGAAGAAAACTGTTTTATTGACGGCTGTCGGGGCGGAGGAGCTTTTCTTCTTCAGTGCCATGGGATAGAACTGAACAATCTCATTGTAAAAAATTATAATGGTGATGGCATAAGTTTCCAGCAGTGTACGAGACTTGAAATAAGCAATTGTGATGTATCCGATAATTATGGTTCGGGCCTTCATCCTGGAAGTGGTTCTGCAGGTGTTGTGATGAGAAATTGTATAATCAAAAACAACAGAAAGGATGGTGTTTTTTACTGTCTGAGGGTTTCTTATACTCTGCTGGAAGGATGTCAGATTTATGAGAACGGTAATGATGGAATATCAATAGGTGCGAGGGACACAGACCATATAATCGAGAAAAATAGCATTTTTAGAAATAACAGATTTGGTATTTATTTCAGAAAAGCTGACAGGGCTATGGGTGGACACAGAAACCTTATAAGATACAATTCTATACAAGAAAATTGTGTAAAAAATGGTTGCTGCGAGGTTTTTATTGAAAACATAAATAACGACATATGGTTTGATGGGAATAAAATCACATGCGGAAGAAATTCTTCGTATGGAATCATTAAAGGGAAGGATTGTGAGAGAATTTGTATTACTTCTTATAATGAATTTAATAAATGTCGAAAAAAAGCAGTAACTGAAAATGGTACAACATTAACACAATCAAGAAATCTTCCTCGTAATATTTTTGTGGGTCCCGACGCTGTTAGCAACGAAAAAATAAGGCATCTGAATATTGAACTGTAACGGCTTTTATTGTATAATTTAAATCTGCAAATTTTTTCTATTTACAGGAGAAAAAATATGAGCATCGCCGGTAAAAAAATTGGAATACTTGTCGGTGGTGGGCCGGCACCGGGAATCAATGGGGTTATTGGTTCTGTTACAATAGAAGCAATAAATTATGGCCTTGAGGTGATAGGTATTTATGATGGTTTCAAATGGCTTTCCCAGGGCGATACAGATCACATCAAAAAAATGACCATAAAGGATGTTATAAAGGCAAGATTTGATGGCGGTTCTATTCTCAACACATCAAGAGAAAATCCAACCAAAAGCCCTGACAAAATGAAAAATGTTGTCGACTCCTTAAAGAAACTGGGAATTGATTATCTTGTCACCATTGGTGGAGATGATACTGCTTTCAGCGCAAGTCAAACCTTTAAATGCGCACAGGGTCAAATACGGGTTGTTCATGTGCCAAAAACCATAGATAATGACCTTCCACTTCCAGAAAGCATTCCAACCTTCGGCTTTCAAACCGCAAGGCAGGTCGGATCTGAACTCGTGGCGAATTTGCTTGAGGATGCAAGAACAACGCACAGATGGTATCTTGTCGTTGCGATGGGAAGAACCGCCGGACATCTTGCTTTGGGTATGGGGATAAGCGGTGGTGCAACATTGACAATTGTTCCTGAGGAATTTACAAAAGTACCCACGGTTGATGATATCTGCAGTATAATAGAGGGTTCAATGTTCAAAGCAAGAGCACTCGGACAGGATTATGGAGTTGCTGTTATAGCTGAAGGAATTGGAGATCTTTTGAAAGATGAACTGAAAAGGCATCCGCTGGTTATCGTGGAAGAGGATGAACATGGACATTTCAGGATGGCAGAGGTTCCTCTGGGGTTAATAATAAAGCGAACCCTCATCGTAAGATTCAATCAGAGGGGAGAAAAAGCGCAGTTCGTTGATGTGACTATAGGATACGAATTACGATGTTCCAGACCAATTGCCTTTGATGTTGAGTATACGCATAAGCTCGGATCCGGAGCTGTCAGATATCTGCTTGATATGGTTGATGGCGGATATAAAACAGGAGCATTGATTTCTATCCAGGCAGACAGAATAGTTCCCATACCATTTGATGAGATTCTCAGTCCGGAAACAGGCAAGACGCAGGTGAGAAAACTTGATATAAACTCTGATTTTTACAGAACCGCTAGAAGTATGATGATAAGAATTGAGAATGAAGATTTTGTGGATCAATCAAGGCTTTCTCAAATTGCCAGAGCCGCAAAAATGTCGGTTGAGGAATTCAGAGAAAAGTATGAAAAGCTTGTCGGGTAAACAGGTTCTGTAAATTTCAGATCTGGCAGGTTCGCAAACGTTTGCAGGTTTTGTACCAGAATAAAGAGGATGGAAAAGTCTTTCTATGCTGAGGGAACTTCTTTCACCAGAAATCAGAGACCTTGTAGAAGCCAGGGACTGGCGCACCCTGAAGGAAATCCTTTCCGAGTGGGCTCCCCAGGATATTGTGGACCTTATTCATAATGTCAGAGAGAATGAAGGCGATATTATTTTCAGACTTCTACCCAGGGAACTTGCCGCAGAGGTTTTCAGTGAACTTGACAAGAATGAGCAGAAAAATCTTCTTAAACAGATCAGCAGCGAGCACCTGAAGGAAATTTTTCTTGAATTATCACCTGATGACAGAACAGATTTTTTTGAAGAACTTCCTGCCAGTGTAACAAAAAAGCTCCTTAATCTCCTTCCTCCCGAAGAAAGAAAAGAAACTATGATGCTTTTGGGTTATCCAGAAAAGAGCGTTGGCAGGTTGATGACGCCGAGATTTGTTGCAATAAGGTCGAACTGGACTGTCGGACAATCCCTTGAGCATATAAGAAGGTTTGCAAAAAATGCTGAAACCATAGACATTGTTTATGTTGTGGATGAAGGCTGGCATTTGCTTGATGAGATATCATTAAGAGATTTAATAATTGCTTCTCCAGCAGAAAAAATTGATAATCTTATGGACAATGAATACCACTCGGTAGCTGCGAACGTTGATCAGGAAATTGCTGTTGAAATAATGAAAAAATATAACCTCAATGTTTTGCCTGTAGTCGATTCAAAGAATATTCTGCTTGGTGTTATCACTGTTGATGATGTTCTTGATGTTTATGAGGATGAGGTAACTGAGGACATCCAGAAGGGTGCAAGTGTGTTTCCATTCGAGGTCAGTTACAATACGACAGCTGTTTTAACAATGTTCAGAAAACGAATCATATGGTTATTGCTTCTGGCAATAGGCGGAACACTTACAGGCAGTGTTATTTCTTCATTTGAATTTACTCTCTGTCGCGTTATTGCACTGGCTTCTTTTATTCCATTGCTAATTGGCACCGGCGGAAACATTGGAACACAATCTGCCACTCTGATTATAAGAGCACTTGTCACAGGTGATATTACACCAAGAAAATGGTTTAATGTGATTAAGAAAGAGGTGGCAGTTGGATTAATGCTCGGTGTAAGCCTTGGTTGTGTCCTTGCTGTCTGGAGTTATCTGATGAAACAGAACCTGTTAATCAGCCTCATTGTTGGCCTTTCTGTCGTTTTTATATCTCTATGGGCGAATATAGTGGGTAGTTTATTGCCTATTTTTTTGAGAAAACTTCATCTTGATCCCGCTGTGGTCAGCAGTCCATTCATTTCAACAATTCTTGATGTAAGCGGATTACTGATATTTTTTTCAGTGGCAACATTTTTTCTATGAAAACACCTTTTATCCTGTGTTATACTATACTTCTCGAACTCAGGTAAAAAATGGATAGGACAGTAATCAAACCATGTAGCAGGGTATCAAAAGTAAATCCTGTTTCTGCTTCGGATGTGAAACTTACCGGATTTTTCAGTAGCTACATTGAAAGAAATAGAAAGGTCAGTATCCCGCATCTTTATAAACTGTTTGAAGAATATGGAACAATTGATAATTTTAAAATAGCAGCGGGCATAAAGAAGGGCGAGATAACAAGAAGGCTTGCCACAGATTCTGATTTCTATAAATGGATAGAGGCAGTATCATGGGACCTGCTGAATTATCCTGATGAGCAAAGGTCAGGTCTTCTTGACAGAGCCATCTTTTTGATTGGGAAAGCTCAGGAACCTGATGGATATATTGATACCTATTATACGGGTGATTTCAAAAATCAGAGATTTAAGTTTCTTGAAAACAGCCATGAATTATATTGTGGCGGGCATCTTATTCAGGCTGCGATAGCACATTTTAGAAGTACGAGCAAAAAAATTTTACTTGATATTGCAATAAAGTGGGCAGACCACATAGAAAGAGAATTCAGAAGAAACCGTATTAAGAAAAATGATGGACACCCTGAGGTTGAAATGGCGCTTGTTGAACTCTACAGAACCACAGGCGAAAAGAAATACCTTGATCTTGTCGATAAACTGATGAAGATACCCTACCATTATACCGGAAATTTTTTCAAAATGAAGGAAATTACCGGACATGCTGTAAGAATGATGTATCTTCTGAGCGGAGCCACTGACTACTATCTTGAAACAGGGAACAAAGATTATTTTAAAATAATTAAATCTCTTTACAAAGACCTCAGGAACGGTAAATACTACATTACAGGTGGAATTGGTTCGCGATATTTTGGAGAAGCTTTCGGAATGCCTTTCGAACTTCCAAACATGAGAGCATACTGTGAAACCTGTGCATCAATCGCCCTGATGATGTGGCTTTACAGGATGTTTTTTGTTGAACAGAACTGCGAATACTTTGATCTATTTGAAACCGTTCTCTATAACTCTTTTCTTGCTGCTGTTTCTCTCAGCGGAAAAGAATATTTTTATGTTAACCCTCTGGCATCAAATGGAAATCACATGAGAAAAGATTGGTACAGAACAACCTGCTGTCCACCAAATTTTCAGAGGTTTATTGCCAGTCTTCCTGCTTATTTTTATGCAACTGGCAAGAATCAAATCTGGATAAATCTTTATGATGAAAACAGGGCAACTCTCAAAACTGGAGATGGAAATACCGTATATGTGAATATGAAAACAAATTATCCTTGCTGGGGCAAAGTAAAGATTGATATAAAACAGGATAGGCCATCAAAATTAGATGTTTATCTGCGAATTCCGGCATGGAGCGGAAAAACCACAATCAAACTTCCAAAAAAGACATACCCTGTCAGAGGTCCTTCTTATTTCAAATTGGAAGTTGCAGAAAATACCGTTTTTGAGATTGATTTTGATTTGAAAGCCGAATTTTACTCGTGCAATCCTGCTGTTGAGTCGAACAGAAACTGTATATCTATTAAAAGAGGTCCTCTTGTTTATTGTCTTGAGGGTCATGATAATCCATTTGATCTTTTTAACCTTTTTATTCCAAAACAGAGGCTGAAAGAAAAATTGGACGGTTTTCCGAATAATATGGTTGCAATCTATGGTGAAGGTTTATTGAATAAAAATAAGGAATGCTTATACTATAAAGGTTTTCCGGAAACAAATTTTAAAAAAGTGAGATTTAGGGCTATTCCTTATTTTTCCTGGGCTAATAGAGGTTCCTCAAGTATGATTGTATGGACCAATAGCATTTCTGAAAATGACTCATATGGTAAAAAAAGATAAATCTGTTAATGAAAAATTTATTAAGGGGCTTGTTAAGAAATATGGAACGCCCCTGTTTGTTATCTCACTTTCCAAAATAGATGAAAGAGTTCAACTTTTCAGAAACTTGCTTCCACGGGTTGAGCCCTACTACGCGGTAAAAGCAAATTCACATCCTTCTGTGCTGCGTTTTTTGATAAGGAAAGATTTAGGTTTTGATGTGGCTTCAAAAAGCGAAATAGAAAACATAATCAAGTTAGGCTGTAGAAAAGAAAAAATAATCTTTGCAAATACAGTAAAATCCCCTGAAGCTCTGAAAACCGCAGCAAAAAATGGCATTGACCTTATGACATTTGATTCAGAATACGAACTGACAAAAATCGCTAAGATTTATCCTGGAGCAAGGGTTATAGTAAGGATAAAGGTTCCAAATGTTGGTTCTGTTGTTGAACTGTCTCTTAAGTTTGGAGTTGAGCCTGCTGATGCGATTGCGCTTCTCATAAAGGCAATAAAACTTGGTTTGAAACCCGCAGGAGTTAGTTTTCATGTGGGTTCACAATGCCTTGAGGTATCCAATTTCATTGAGGCGCTTGAACTGGCATCGATTATCTTTCATGATGCTCTTTTGAAAAAAATTCCTCTTGAAATACTTGATATCGGTGGAGGATTTCCAATAACTCATTTTGATAATGAAACCGATATTTTTCCATCGATGGCAGAGAAGATAAACAGCGAAATCAATAGATTATTCGATAAAAACATAAAAATTATTGCTGAACCAGGGAGATTTATCATCGGACCGTCATGTATGTTGATAACAAGGGTAATCGGCAAGTCTATAAGAAATAACAAACACTGGTATTATCTTGATGATGGTGTTTATGGTTGTCTGTCCGGGATTGTTTACGATCACTGCAAATATCAGTGCAGGGTTTTCAGAAATGGACCTTCACAGCTTTCCACACTGGCTGGTCCTACATGCGATTCATTTGATGTTATTTCAGTGAGTGAAGACCTGCCTGAACTGGAATTTGGAGACATAGTATATGTTGAAAATATAGGTGCATATTCACTGGCAACAGCAACCAATTTTAACAGTATTCCACCAGCCAAAGTTGTCATATTAAATAAGGAGGTTAGATGAAACGCACACATAGAATAAGGGAAAATTTGAATGACCTGCCGGACTGGATGAGGAAAAAGAAATGTCCCCATAAAGACAGATATCTTTCTGGCAGAAGAATATTACCCGGAAAGATTACGGGAAAGCAAACAGTTGAAGAATTGATAGAAAACGCCTTTCTTGCATACAACGCTGCAAGACTGAGGGAGGGTTGCAGACTTTTTACTGAAAAAATGCTTGCTGATGATGTTACGGTTGGAATGAGTCTTGCCGGTGCTCTGACACCTGCCGGACTTGGTGCATCAACAATTGTGCCGCTTATTGAATCAGGATTTGTGGACTGGATTGTTGCGACGGGTGCAAATCTATATCATGATTTACATTTTGCTTTTAATCTTCCTCTTCATGTTGGTTCACATATGGTTGACGATGCGGATCTCAGAAAAAATGGTGTGGTCAGGATTTATGACATTTTTCTCGATTATACGGATTGTTTGATGCAAACGGACAGTATTTTGAAAGCAATTCTTGTTCAGCCTGAATTTCAAAAGGAAATGGGAACAGCTGAGTTTTATTATCTACTTGGCAAATACGCCAATGAATTCGAAAAGCAGAACAAACTTCCAGGTGTTTCAATCGTTGCAGCTGCATACAGAGCAGGTGTTCCTCTATTTACCAGTTCTCCTGGAGATTCAACCATAGGAATGAACATTGCAGGACTTGAGATAGAAGGGAATAAATTAAAGATAAATCCAACCATTGATGTTAATGAGACAACAGCCATTGTTCTTAGTGCAAAAAGAAGCGGTGGCAGGTCTGCCGCATTTCTTGTTGGTGGAGGCAGCCCTAAAAACTTTCTCCTTCAAACAGAGCCACAGATACAGGAGGTTCTTTTGATCAGAGAGGTTGGACATGATTATTTCTTTCAGATAACTGATGCAAGGCCTGATACCGGAGGACTTTCAGGTGCAACCCCGCACGAAGCTGTATCATGGGGAAAGGTCGATCCAAATATGCTGCCGGATGCAATAGTGTGCTATCTTGATTCAACTGTCGCTCTTCCTCTTATAACCCACTATGCTCTTGCAAAACATAAGCCAAGAAAGCTGAAGAAACTTTATTTTAAGAGGGAAGAAATGCTAAATAAATTAGTAAGGGAATACTTTGCCCATAATCCGGATAAGATTGCTGGAAACCCTGATGAGATAAAGAAATATTTGAAACTGTAAGATATTAAGTTAACTCCTTATATACTGGATTTCAGGAAGTATATCCTGCAATAAAAGCATACCGACATAAATCTTTTTGTTGTTCATGGTTTCAACCACAGGGATGGCATATTTTCCGGGTTTGCTAAAAATTTCCATTGCTTCCCGAATTAGAGCATCCCTCTCAACTGTGGGATATTTATCATCCATCAGGTCCGCGGAAATAATAAGACACGAAATTTCTTTGCTGAACATTGTGTCCCGAACATCATCAAGATGAATAACCCCTCTGTATATCCCGCTGTCATCAACAACAGGATAAACTGAAAGTTCAGTATCTCTCAACCTTTTTGCGATATCGCAGATGGGGGTTAATAAATTAAATGGTTTTATTTCATTATAAAAGTCCTCAACAAGAATGGTTCTTCCTGTCTCTCCCTGTACGCCAGGAAATAAAAGTATTCTTGCAAAGGCAGTTCCAGAAATTGTTGTGATGATCGTGAGGATTACAACTGAGTTAAAAAGGACCGCTGAAGTTAAACCGGCGCTATAAAAAACCACTCCAATTGCAAGCGCGCCGGTCAGCTGAGGTACAGCCAGAAACCCAAAACCAAGTGAATCCCTGAAAGAAAAACCTGTTTTTCTTGAGCCAGCATAAATAGAAAGACCCCTCACAAATGCTAAAAAAATTATTGTAATAAGGGCAAGACTGAGATTCTCTATAATCCCAAATATCGTAAGATTCACCTTTGATCCCACTATAATAAAAAATATGGGGACAAATATACCGGAAGTTATGAAGTTAATGTTATTTCTGACCATTCTGTTTATATGAACATTGGCAAGAGATATACCGGCGAAAAATGAACACACAACTGCTGGGATCTGAAGAATAGCACCCATTGTGACCACTATGACAACAAGCATCAGAAGAGTTTTTGTTTCTTCTTCGGATGTGTTCATTCCTTTGAATCTGTTCAAAATTTTTTCGTGTAATACCGGCAGGCCCTGAAAAATTATAAGAAAAAAAACTCCGCCAAAGGCAAATAATTTTACAAGGTCATAAAAATTTTTCGAAACGTGCACAGCAAACATTATTGCGAAAATAAGAAGGCTGAAAAGATCGGCAAAAACAGAACTCATCACCATGCTGTGAAAAAACTGTTTTTTTCTGTAATCTGTTTTTCTGACAAATTCTCGAAAAAACTCAACAACCACTTCAGATGCAGGAGAGGAAAAAAGGGTAACCATATAAAGCGCAATAAAAAGTGGTACTCCGATATAAAAGTATTCTGCCATCAGGAAACCATAGATAAAACCGGCCAATCCTGGTATCAACAGATTGAATAATAATAATGTATTAAGTGTTTTTTTCGACGCAGAAGCCGGTTGAATTTTTAATTCAAGTCCGGCAGAGAACATCAGGAAAATTATGCCAAGCTCATAAAAATAATTAAGGGAAGGTACATCCTTTACAAGTCCTATACCTGAGGGACCAAACAGGATACCGGAAATTATATAAATTATCAGTGTCGGTAATTTCAGAAAAATAGCAACAGGCCTTGCAAAACAGATTATCATAAATGCTGCAAGAAAAAAACCAAACATTTCTCCCATATTAAGATTTTAAGATAGCAATTGAATAAGGTCAAAATAGCTCTAAGCCTAAACCGCTTTTAAGAATCACCGTCAAAATATAAACAATAGAAAGGAGGTGAGATGAATGAAAAAATTATTGATCCTGACATCAGCAATTTTGATATTTGGAGGTGTTTGTGTTCTTCTGGCTGCTGATCAACCATCAGGCAAGGGTGCCGGCGATAAGGGGAAGGCAGGTCAGGGTATGAAGATGGGTCGAGGAGAAATGGGTTTAGGTTTGTACTCCAGGCTGAATCTAACAGATGATCAGAAGACAAAAATTACTGAGATTATGAAAAGCAGACATGATCAACTTTCAGCCCTCAGAGAAAAAATGAAATCCATCATGGAATCAACGCAGAAACAGATGGATGAGGTTC
>CAZHJN010000007.1:0-37854 GCA_964532995.1 uncultured bacterium | reverse complement strand
AGAGAAAAAATGAAATCCATCATGGAATCAACGCAGAAACAGATGGATGAGGTTCTGACTCCTGAACAGAATCAGCAGCTTGAACAGCTCAGGGCGCAGATGAAAGAAAAAATGAAAGAAAGATGGCAGGAAAAGAATAAGGGAGAAAATAAGCCTGCTGCTGAAGCCAGGTGAAAGTCTGTATTAAAAGAAAAGAGGGGGGCTTGATTACCCCCTCTTTTCAGTTGCATTCGGGTTCGAGTGGTCCGGCCAGTTCTTTTAAGAAAAATAATCTGCCGGGCAATGTTGGCATAAAACTGCTCGGTACCCACATATCAGGGCCATATCTCAGTGTTACCCACAGGCTCATTCCCTGCCACATCATTCCTCTTCCGAGGGAACCATCGCAACCACCGATGATTCTGTCAGCACTCAGGAAAATTCCAGGTCCTATTGTATTTGCAAAACAGGGCACAAGCGTTGTTCTGCTTTTGAAACTTGTAATGGCATTCTGTTCTATCGTAAGGGGATGTAATTTTGCACCGAGCCTGTATTTCTGCTTTTTCCACTGTTCAGGATTCTTAAACTCAGCAGCAAAGTGAGGTTCCCAGAAGGCGATGTGAAATACACGACCTATTCCAAAAATCACAATAAGTTTTGCACCCTGTTCTTTAAGCTTTTCTATTTTTTCCGGATAAGAGGGCAACAGTTTTTTTGTTGCAAAATTTCGCTGGTTCACGGGCACCGTTAATTTACCGAGTGGCCCATAGAATGCCTGTTCCATAGCATTCTGAAATGCACCCGGATTTTCAGGAGGCAAGGTATTTCCTTTTGCATCACTCCATTCGTCCATATTAAAGCCATAAACATGTTTGCATGAAATATTCCATTCCTTCAAAAAGTAGACTGCCCATTTATACATGCCCATTGGTCCTACAGGAAGAATCAGAATCAGTTTCCTACCATCTCTATGGGCGGCCGCAATTTCAAAAGCAATTTCATGTCCCATCTTTGTGTCAAATTCTTCAAGAGTATTGCATGCCACAGGTTGAAATCCTGGATTCCACCATCTCTGTCTTTCAAGAATTTTTTCAGGTGGATTTGAACAACACCTATCAATTTTTCTCAGGTCCCATCCAGCGGGAAAAAATTTTTCAAGAAGTGAACCCCTCACTGTTGAAAGAAGATCCATGCTTCCTCCTTTTTTGAGGTTTAACCTTAAAGCATCTTTGCCACTGCTTATTATATCATGGCAAAAGAAATGATGTCAGAAAAAGGATCCCATAGAATGTTAAGAAACGACATAAACCGGATCGTAAAAAATATCCTGAGGTCTATCAGGCTTTGCCAGCACAGCCCAGAACATTTTTGCACTTATCCGCATACATATTCTTCAACGCCTCTCTTGCAGGACCCAGGTACTTTCTGGGATCAAATTCAGAAGGATGCTCGGCAAGATATTTACGGATCATTGCTGTCATAACAAGCCTTCCATCAGAGTCTATATTAATCTTGCATACAGCTGAGCGCGCAGCCTTTCTGAGCTGTTCTTCAGGTACACCCGCTGCATTTTCAATTTTTCCGCCATATTTGTTTATAATATCCACATAATCACCAAGCACAGACGATGCGCCGTGCAGCACGATTGGAAATCCTGGAAGCCTTTTTTCGCATTCTTCGAGTATGTCAAATCTGAGTGGAGGGACTGACTCGCCTGGTTTCAGTTTGAATTTATAGGCGCCATGGGAGGTGCCTATTGATATTGCAAGACTATCAACGCCTGTCCTTGAAACAAAATCCTGAACCTCTTCAGGTTTTGTATAATGAGATTTTTCAGAAGAAACATGTTCCTCTATACCCGCGAGTACCCCGAGTTCTCCTTCAACAGTTACATCGTATTTATGCGCGTAGTCAACAACCTGTTTTGTGAGTTTAACATTTTCTTCATATGGCAGATGAGAACCATCTATCATAACGGATGAAAAACCATTTTCTATACAGGAAACACACAGTTCATAGGTATCTCCATGATCAAGGTGGAGTGCTATTGGGATATTTGCGCCCATTTCCTTTGCCATCTCGACTGCACCCTGTGCCATGTATCTAAGCATGGTTTGATTTGCATACTGTCTTGCGCCTTTTGAAATCTGCAGAATTACAGGAGAGCGGACTTCAACACACGCGGTTATTATTGCCTGTAATTGTTCCATATTATTAAAATTAAAGGCACCAACAGCGTATTTCCCCTCCATTGCCTTTTTGAACATTTCTCTTGTATTAACCAGTCCCAGTTGTTTGAAACTTACAGCCATTATTCCTCCTTCTGTCGAATTGAAAAATTAACGGATTAATTTTAACATAATTTGACAGGCTTGCAAAACTTATTTGATACCGAGGACTGTTTTGATAAATCTATTTCCGCTGAGCACACCATACCTTCCTTCATAACAGCTTCTTTCATTGAAGCTTTTCACATTGTCGGGTTTCAGGTCAGGTCTGTATATCATAAATGGTACTTTTTGATTGGTGTGCCCTCTGATTGAAACAGGTGTATAATGGTCAGGAATAATGGCAATGACTGTATCTTTTAAATCAATCTGTTTTAAAATCGTTCCGACAAGCCTTCTGTCGAAATCTTCAATACATTGAATTTTTAGTTTTACATTTCCCTCATGCGAAGCCTCATCGGGTGCTTCAACATGCACATAAACCAGGTCGTTTCTTTTAAGAGCTTTGATAGCGGCATCTGCTTTCCCCTCATAGTTTGTATTATATAAGCCTGTTGCTCCATCGACCTCAATTACATCTAATCCCGCATAAATTCCAATGCCTTTTATAAGGTCAACTGCAGAAATCACGGCGCCTGTTATACCAAATTTTTTTGTTATTGGTTCCATTTCAGGTTTTTTACCTGGAGACCACGGCCATATAAGATTTCCCGGTAGTTTTTTCTGATTTATTCTTTTCAGGTTTACCGGATGTTTATCAAGAACAAGAACAGATTTTCTTATCAGGGACCTTAATGTTTCTGCGGTTTCTTCAGCAGAATTATTTAAGGCGCGTGGCAGCAATTTTTCAAAGGGATGACCGATATTGTCGTGGGGTGGAAAGCATTCAACTTCCGACGAAAAATCACCTTTTAAAATCAGGATATGCCTGTAATCAAGTCCAGGATAGAACCTTATTTTTTTTGAAGAAAATTTCTCATTGAGAGACCTGATCAGTTCTCTGGTTTCTTCTGTGCTGATATGTCCTGCAGAATGGCTGACAATCACACCATTTTCAACATAAATTGTATTGCAGCGAAAAACAATTTCATCGGATTCGATTTTTATTCCAAGGGATGCCGCTTCAAGCACTCCTCTGCCCTGATAACATTTTTCCACTGAATATCCAAGTATTGAAAGATTTGCAACCTCTGAGCCTGCTGGAAAACCCTTTGGAATTGTTTCCATAATACCGCAGCACCCGATCTCTGTCAGTCTGTCAATATTTGGTTTGCTGGCAGCTTCAAGAGGTGTTTTATTGTTCAATCCTTTAATGGGAAGATCTGCTGCACCGTCAGGGATTAGAATCAAATGTTTCATAAAAGTATTTCAACCAGTTGCCTGTAATCATTGTCAATGATGACAAAGTCTTCCTCTTTATCATCAAGTTTTTTAAGACATTCCGGAACAGGTGGTTCCAGATTCAGTATCTGTCTGATTTTTTCAGGAAATTTTGCTGGATGAGCCGTTTCAAAACAGCAGATACAGGCATCCAATTTTGCTTTAATTGCGGCAGCGAGGCTTACCGCTCCATGAGGTTCAACAATAATGCCGTATTTCCGATAAATATATTCAATGGTTGTGTCTGTTTCACTGTTTGATATTGAAAAAGAAACAAAATCTCTTCTCATTCGCTCCATATCGGGCGTAATTTTTAATACACCTCTTCTGATAATTTTCCCTTCTTCGTCCCTTTCATCCGTAAGCCATCCACCATAGAGGTCAACAAGTCTTGCCAGGTTACTTGGATTTCCCACATTCATTGCATTTGATGGACTTTTTCTTGAGGGAACCACAGGTTTATAAATGCCTGTCTGAAGAAATTCTGGAAACTCATCGTTTTCATTCACGGCCACCACGAATTTTCTTACCGGCAGTCCCATTTCTCTTGCAAAAACCCCACCCATCAGATTACCAAAATTTCCGGATGGAACAGAGAAAACAAGGTCATTTCGACCGATCTCAGCAAATGTTTTAAAATAATAAACCGTCTGGGGAAGAAGTCTTCCGAAATTTATTGAATTGGCGGATGTCAGATTTTTCCCTGAAAATATACGGTCATTGAAAACCCTTTTGACAAGTGCCTGACAGTCATCAAAAGTTCCTCTGACCGCAATCGATTTAATATTTTTTCTCAGGGTGGTCATCTGCTTTCTCTGTCTTTCAGTGACTTCTTCCAGTGGAAACAGAATGAAAACTCCAACATTTGGCAATCCGGAAAATGCGTCTGCGACCGCTCCACCGGTATCACCGGAGGTTGCGACAAGGACATTGAGATCTATTTTTTCCTTTTTCGCAAGATAGTTCATAATTCTCGCCATTAACCTCGCCGCAAAATCCTTGAAGGATGCAGTTGGACCTCTGTCAAGATAAAGGATATACAGTTTTTCATCAATCTTATCCACGGGCACAGGAAAATCATATGCATCTCTGCATATTTCCATAAGGGCGTCATCATCAATTTCATCATGAACGAAGGGTCTGACTATTTCAAAAGCAATCTGATGATATTTCATACGAGCGAAAGAGTCTATTTTTTCTCTGGAAATTTTTGGAAGCACCGTGGGCATATAAAGTCCATAATCTGGAGCCTGCCCTTTCAATAGTGCTTCCCTGAAAGTGACAGGTTCAGCCTTGCGATTGGTGCTTCTGAATAAAATTTTTTCCATTTAACCCCGAACTAAAGTTTTATGCTCTTAAAAGTCGGCAGGTGTTTTTTGTTTTTTTCAAAAAGCTGGCGCACCATCTTTCGTATTTCAGCGAGAGACAGCACAGCAGCACTCAACGGGTCATAAGCAACAGCATGAAACACCATCTCAGGATCACCTTTAAGGCAACCCTCGACAGCCATCTCCTCACTGGCTATGCTTATATTATTCAAAGCCGCACATTGCGGCGGAAGAGGTCCAACGTGGATAGGATTAAAACCTCTTCTGTTAGCAACAACAGGAACCTCAACGCATGCATTTCTGGGAAGATTGTCAATCAGTCCGGTATTTGGCACATTTCCATTGAATACATACTGTTCTCCACCAAGATATGCATTGATTATGTATGCCGCATACTCATGACCTCTTTCAAGGGAAATCGGTTCTTTGCTTGAAAGCCATTTCTTAACCTGTTTCTTCCACGTTTTTTCGGTTTTAAGATAGTGCTTCAATATAAAGGCATATTCACCGGGATTCCAGTTGGTCCCATGAGTGCAGTATTTTTCAATCAGATCAGGTCTTTTTCTGAACCACCAGTTGTATTCTGAATTATGGCCGCTTGACTCAGTAACATAATACCCAAGGTTAAGAAACATTTCATTCCTGACCTGTTCTTTATTGTAAATTTCTCTATTTTCAGAAACAAGTTTTTTCAGCTGCGGATACAAATTTTTACCTTTGTGTTTAAACTCAATAAACCATGCCTGATGATTTATTCCGGCACACACATAGTCAATATCCTCATATCTCAATCCCAGCCAGCCTGCAAGCATACCCGCTGTTCCCTGAACACTGTGGCACAGTCCTGTTACCTTCACTGATGTCTGAGACTGCATTGCTTTGCAGTTCATTGACATCGGGTTTGTATAATTCAGCAAAATAGCATCCGGACAGAGTTTCTCAATGTCCCTGCATATATCGAGCATAACCGGAATAGTTCTCAATGCACGAAAAATGCCGGAAACGCCCCTTGTATCACCGACGTTTATGTTGACTCCGTACTTTTTGGGGATTTCAATGTCATGTCTCCAAACATTTGTCCCACCCACCAGAATTGTACACAATACCGCGTCTGCATCCTTTAACGCCTGTTTTCTGTCAAGGGTTGCTTCAACTTTTGCTGGATATTTACCGATTTCAACTATTCTTTCAACTGCTTCCTTTGCAAATGATAATCTTTCTTTATCAATATCCATAAGAGAAATATGTGCATCTCTCATTAATGGAAATGTGAGAAGATCTCTTACAAGTCCTCTCGTGAAACCGAGACTTCCAGCCCCAATAAAGCATATCTTAGGTCTTCCCATACATATCCTCCTTAAGTAAGGTTAAACATTAAGCAAGTTGTTTTTTTGCTTCTTCAATTAAATTTTTCCAGTATGAACCAAGGCCAAGCACATCTGCACCGAGATTTATAAAATTATACCCCATACTCGTGTATTCTTTAAATTGATGGATTCCACATGGCGTTGAACAGGGTTTTCCATACTTTTTGCATACCTCAGCAATTTTTTTCCGCGTTGCAATAAGTTGAGGATTGTCAAAATCACCTGGAGCACCAATACCCTGAGAAAAATCTCCTGGACCGAAAAAGATAATGTCAATCCCTTCCAATTGAACTATTCTTTCAAGGTCAGCAACAACTTCTGGATCCTCAATCTGGACCATTACAAATCGTTCGCTGTTTGCCTGTTTTATATAACTTTTTATATCGATCTGACAGTACATTGCATCTGCATTTCCACCATCAATAGGTCTTCTTCCAACAGGATAGAATTTTGTAAAATATACAAGTTTTTTCGCTTCTTCGTAATTCATCAGATGGGGATAGATTATTCCTGTTGCATCTGCTTCAAGCGGTTTTATAAGATCCGAATAGGATCCTTTTGAGACCCTCACCATGGCATCCATATCATAGATTTTCGCTGTCCGTATCATATTACAGATTGCGTCCCAGTCACATGGTATGTGCTCCATATCAAGCCAGACACAATCAAAACCAGCAAGTGCTGCAAGTTCAACAGAGACAGGGTCAGTAAGGTTGATTTTTGTACTCAGTGCTATTTCGTTATTTCTTAACTTTGTTAAAACACGGCTTTTTCTCATTTTAATATTCATAAAAACTCCTTTTTATCAAGATCATGAAATTCAACTGCATTTTCGTATAATATTGCTCTGGCGATTGATTTTGCTGTTTCCATATTAAACATTCCTCTGCTTATTTTTTCGGCAAGAACATCATAAACTGTCTGTCGGATTAAGCTGACGGTGCCAGCAAAACATTCAGCAGTTCCGCAGTCAGTACGGATCAGAATTTTGTTTGCAGGCACCATTTCTATTGTCTCAAAGAATATGAAAAATACTGTCTACAAAAGCCCTGAGTTCTTTCAGGTTTTTTCCATATGTCATTTTAATTGGCTCATTTTTGCCAGAAGGGGACAGTTCTGAATTATCATAATATTGTGAACATTTTATGTCAACTGACAGCCTTTCTGAAACTCCTTGGATTTTCAAAAAATACTCAAATATATTAAACTAAATGAAAACAACAATGGAGGAAGGAATGATTTTTGATAGAATAGATACCTGTATTCAGTACACAAAAATAAGCCGAAATTTCACTCGAGCGTTCGATTTTCTCACGAATACAGATTGCAGAAATCTGATACAGGGTAAGTATGAAATATACGGAAATAAAGTTTTTGCTCTCGTCCAGGATTATTATACTCAACCGCAGGATAAACTTGCATGGGAGGCTCACAGAAAATATATTGATCTTCAATATATTGTAAAAGGCACAGAATTGATTGGTTATAACCATATCAGCCAGATGAAGCCGATCACAGATTATCTTCCGCTTGAAGATTATCTGTTATTTGAAGGAGAAGGTGAATACTTCACAATTTCAGAAGGCTTTTTTGCGGTATTTTTTCCACATGACTGTCACAAGGTCCGCATACAGGCTGGCAGCAACAGTTATCAGGTAAAAAAGGTGGTTGTCAAGGTTTCAATTTAGAAAAGGGGTTTTTTATGAAAATAGCATTAACTCTTTATACTTTGCGCGAGTATGTTAAGATTCCGCCGGATATGGCAGTAACATTCAGACGGATAAAGGAAATAGGTTATAACACTGTGCAGCTTTCAGCTCTCGGTCCGGTGGATACAGAGGAACTTCGAAAGATGCTGGATGATGCTGGACTTGAGGTATGCGCAACACATGTTTCCTATGATAGGTTGAAAAACGATCTTGATAGATTGATTGAGGAACATTTTATTTTAAGGTGTCCACATATCGCGATAGGTTCCTTACCCGCTGAGATGCGCAGCAAATCCGGTTATAAGCAATTTGCCATCGAGGCTTCTGAAATAGGTAGAAAGATTCTTGAGTCTGGATTGGATTTCAGCTATCACAACCATGCTTTTGAGCTTGCAAATTTCGATGGAAAGACAGGTCTTGAAATATTATATGAGGAAAGTGATAGAAAGGCTGTCTTAGCTGAGATAGATACCTACTGGATACAATACGGTGGCGGTGATCCCGCTTTCTGGATAAGAAAAATGAAAAACAGGATAAAGGTTGTTCATTTTAAAGATATGGGAATCATCAATAATACACCCACGATGTTTGAGGTGGGAGAAGGAAACCTGAACTGGGGTGAAATAATTGATGCGTGCAAATACTCAGGCGCAGAATGGTTTGTGGTTGAGCAGGATGTATGCCAGAGGGACCCATTTGAAAGTGTCCGCATAAGTTTTCAAAACATGGTCTCAATGGGACTTCACCCATGAATACATTTCTATGACCACCAGGGAAAGAATAACTTCTGTTTTCAGGAATCAAAAACCGGATTGTGTTCCTTTTATTCTTGATCTCTCTCACTGGTATTATCATCATTATGGACAACCCTGGGATTTGACAATGCCATATCGCAAGCCTGATACCGGTCTTATTGAGATACACAAGAAATTTGGTGCTGGTTTTTATGTTCCCATTCTTTCCATAGGATGGAGTGTTGAATATATGGCTGATGTCAGATATTCAGTGTGGAAGGAAGATTATAATGGTACACCTTCCATTGTATGGGAATACGAAACGCGGTACGGGAAAATAAGACGACGCAGGATCTGGGAAGAAAAATCCTATTCCTGGCCAGTTTATGAGTGGGGAATAAAAACAGAGCAAGATTTAAAAATTCTTCAGTATGCGCTTGTCAAAAGAAGGTTTTTGCCGGATTTTGAAAGTTATAATGAATGGAATGAAGCGGTTGGAGATATCGGAGTTGTTTATATGCCGTTTGGTTACAGTGCTATGGGTCTATTACTCAATGCATGGATGGGAGTTGAAAGAACCATTTTCGCTTCATATGATATGGAAAAAGTATTAAAGGAATTTGTTTTGTCCGTAAATGAAAATAATCTACAACTTGTTGATTTGTTATGTGAATCTCCGGCAGAAATTATTATGATGGGAGACAATTTTTCTTCTGATATCCAGCCACCTTCTTTCTTTGAAAGATGGTCAGGAGAATTTTATGCGGAAGCGATCAGGAGGTTTCACCTGGCAGGTAAAAAGGTCGCAGTTCACATAGACGGAAGACTGCGTGGAGCCCTCAGGATGATTGCTGAAACCGGCGCTGACTGTGCTGATGCTGTGACTCCTTTCCCTTCCGGGGATCTTACCCCGCAGGAGTGCAGAAGAGAAGCGGGTAATCGCCTTATACTTTCCGGTGGGGTTTCGCCCGTGCTGTGGTTACCTGAAAGATCCCTTTGTGAATTTGAAAAGGCTGTTATAAGGTGGCTTGAGACGAAAGAAGAAAGTTTCCTTCTGATGGCTGCCGCAGGAGATCAGGTTCCACCGGGAGCAGAAGAAAAAAGAATTATCATGATGAAAAACACAGTTGAAGAATACGGAAAGTTTTAAGGGGGATAAAATGTTAACGCGAGAAAATTTCAGGGGCATATGGGCAGGTGTCCCTGTGGCATGGAATGATGATGAAAGTTTTGATGAAAAAACATATAGAAAGGATATAGAAAGCTGTTGTGCGGCGGGAATTCCAGGGATTTATACCGGTGGTACAACAGGAGAATTTTACGCACAGGAGTTTGAGGAGTTCTGCAGAATTACCGATGCAACAATAGCAGAATGCAAAAACGCAGGTGTTTTTGTGATGATAGGTTGCACTTCAACCTATACCGGCGGGGTGTTAAGAAAGGCATCGTATGCGGTTGAAAGGGGTGCTGATGCCATTCAGATTGCGCTTCCTTTCTGGATGAGTGTCCCTGATGATTGTGTCATTCAATTTTTCTATGATGTCAGTAAAGCTGTGGGGAAAACTCCTGTTTCCATATATTGTGCTGGCGACAGAATGAAGAAGAATCTTTCGGTGGCATTACTTAAAGAAATTAACAGAAAAGTACCATCAGTTTTTCATATCAAAGGAATAAACGTGCCCGACGAAGAAAAAGAAAATGCCTGTTTGGAACTCAGCAAAAACTTTAATATATTTGTTGGTGAACACCTGCTGTCAGGACTTGGAAGATGTGGGGCTGCTGGTTCATGCAGTTCTCTTGTTTACCTCAATCCGTTTATTCTTCTTCATATGCAGCAACTGCTTTTTGAACAAAATTGGTCTGAACTCGATTTATGGTGCGAGAAATTGCGTTTAATAATTTTTGAAGGACTTAAAACCGTTATCGAAAAGGGTTGCGAAGACAGCGCCATTGACAGATTGATAGGCAGAAGTGCAGGTTTTTTGAAAACATCGCTTCGCTGTCGGAAACCGTATCCTTTTTGCACAGAGAAAGATCTTGAGGAATTCAGATGCTGGTTGGGCAAAAATTTCCCTGAATTTTTGAACCTTAATCGGAAAAATGGATATAAAACAGATCAGGGCAGTTGATGTTCACGGTCATTTTGGAGATTATCTTACAGGCGATTGTATCCATAAAGAGTGCATGACGGGAAATCTTGAATGCGTTCTGAAACGCGCTCAGCAGGCAAATACAAAGGTGACGGTTGTGTCTCCGCTCAAAGCCTTTTTCCCCGAGCCAGGAGATCCCATAACTGCAAACCGTGAAGCAATAAGATTATTAAAAAGGGGAAAAAAGAATTTTTTATTATGGGTGGTTGTTGATCCGAATCGGCCTGAAACTTTCAGACAGGCTGAAAGTTTGTTAAAAGAAGACATATGTGTCGGAATAAAAATACACCCCTTATTGCATAATTATCCAATCAGCAAGGCAGGAGGACAGATTTTTGAATTTGCCGCAAGACATTCTTCTGTCGTTCAGTCACATAGCGGACAGAAGAATTGTTTGCCTGACGATTTTGTTGTTTTTGCAAACAGTTTTCCTGAGGTAAAAATCATAATTTCTCATCTGGGCTGTTCTGATTCAGCAGAATTAATGCTTCAGATGGATGCCATTAAGAAAAGCAAAAACCATAACCTTTTTACAGATACATCAAGTTTTCGTTCAATTTTTCCGGGACTCATAGAACTCGCTGTACAAAATATCGGTGCTGAAAAAATTTTATACGGCACTGATACGCCTCTTTATTTTGCCGCATGCCAGAGAACAAGAATTGATTATGCCGATATATCCGATGATGAAAAAATTATGATACTGAAAGAAAATGCCTTCAGGATTTTTGGTGATAAACTGATCAGGGTTTATTCCGCGAATGAACATTAAAATAAGAGATGTTGACAGAAGAATCCGGGATGAGATAAACAGTATTATTCCTGACTATGTGTTTGATTTTCATACTCATTGCTTCCTTGATGATGGATTTGATGGTTGTGTTCCGGATTCCCTGAAAATTTATTTACCCTGCGACACAGAATCAATTTTCAATAAATTGCGAATGTTTTTCCCGCAGAGAAAACTAACCGGAATTATAACAGGATGGCCTGACGTAAGGGCTGATCTTATAAAACAGAATGATTATATTGCCTGTGCTGCCGCGAAACATAATCTTTTCTTTCTTGCACTCATAAGTCCGCGGACTGACATCTCATATATTGAACAGATTGTTAAAAAAAAGGAGTGCATCGGATTTAAACCTTATAAATGTTTTGCAAAAAATCCGGAGGATGCCAGAATTTCTGATTATGTGACCCAAAAACAGATGGAAATCGCAAACAGCTTTGGTCTCGTTATCACATTACACCTTTCAAAAAGATCTGGTATTGCAGATTCTGTTAACATCCATGATATTCTCAATCTTATAGAAAAGTTTCCTTTCATCAGATGGAACCTGGCTCACTGTGGGAGGTCTTTTACTCCATACTATATTGAAGAAAATGTCAGAGGATTAGAAAAGCTGGTCAGGCCTAACATTTACCTTGATACTTCAGCGGTTACAGATAGTGAGGTTTTTTCATTGCTGTTTTCAATTTTTGGTCCGAACAGGATAATCTATGGAAGTGATGCACCTGTTTCCTTTTTGAGGGGAAAGTGCGTGGCATTCGGTTATGATTGGGCTTTTATTACAGAGGAGACACATACAATTACCGCAAGTTTTCCGGTTTCGCCGACTCTGATTCTTTATGAACAGCTCAGAGCAATGAAAAAGGCCTTCAAAAAATCTGGTTTCAAGAAAACTGACATAAAAAAGGTTTTTTTTGAAAATGCCTTTGATATTGTTAAGGATGTGATGAGGAGGAAAAATGATTAAAACAAGGAAAGGTCCGGCTCTATGGAAGAAGGCAAAAAAAATTATTCCAGGTGGAACCAATCTGCGATCAAAATATGCGGAATTATTTCTTCCCGGTAAGTGGCCTTCTTATTATGTTAAAGCAAAGGGAATAAAAATATGGGATATGGATGGAAACATCCTGAAAGATTTTTCACTTTCAGGAATTGGTTCATGCATACTGGGATATGCTGATTCTGACGTAAACAGACGGGTTATTGATGCAATAAAAAATGGTTCAATGAGTACCCTTAATTGTCCTGAGGATGTGCAGCTGGCAAAGTTATTGCTTCAGATTCATCCCTGGGCAGATATGGTGAGATATGCCAGAAGTGGAGGAGAAGCAATGGCTGTGGCTGTCAGAATTGCCCGTGCTTATAAAAGAAAGGATACTGTTGCTTTCTGTGGATACCATGGATGGCACGACTGGTATATCTCGGCTAATCTTGGCGATTCCTCCAATCTTGACGGGCATCTTTTGCCCGGGCTTGAACCGATCGGTGTTCCAAGATGTCTGAAAGGCAGCGCTATCCCATTTGAATATAACAGGATTGACCAGCTGAACAGGATTGTAAAAGAAAATGATATTGCTGCGATCGTAATGGAACCAATGAGAAGCTGCTGGCCTGAGGATGACTTTTTGAATAAGGTAAAAGAAATTGCGGTTACAAACAGAGTGGTGCTGATATTTGATGAGATAACAAGCGGCTTCAGAATGACAGTCGGGGGTGTGCATAAAATTCTGGGGGTTGAACCAGATATGGCCGTTTATGCCAAAGCAATAAGCAATGGATTTCCCATGGCAGCCGTTGTTGGTAAGGCTGAAATAATGGAACTTGCGGGAAAGAGTTTCATAAGCAGTACATACTGGACTGAAAAAATAGGTCCTGCCGCTGCAATTGCTACCATTGAAAAGATACGGAAAAAAAATGTACCTGCGCACCTGATAAAAACCGGTGAGGCAATTAAAAAGGCATGGCTTGAGATTGCCAGCAAGCACAGGATAAAAATTACTGTTTCAGGAATGCCGCCTTTACCTGCCTTTTCATTTGATTACGGTGACCTCTCACTTAGCCTTCAGACACTTTTCACTCATGAAATGTTAAAAGCCGGCTATCTTGCCTGTAAATCAGTTTATGTTTCCTATGCTCATAAAGAAAAGGATGTAGAAGCATATAATTGCCAGGTGGACAGGGTTTTTGGTATAATAAGTAGAAGATTAAAAAGAAAAGAGGGGCTGAGCCTTCCAGAAATAAAAATCGCCAGCAAGGGTTTCAGGAGGTTAGCCTGATTTTAAAAAAGGGGAGAAAATGGAAAATCCATGGGAAATTGCTCAGCAGCAGTTTGATAGTGCAGCAAAAATACTCGGTCTTGAAGAATGGCTCAGATTAAAATTAAGAGAGCCCAGAAGAGTTATTATTGTTTCTGTCCCTGTCAGGATGGATGATGGTTCTTTGAAAGTTTTTACCGGATATCGCTCGCAGCACAATACCGCAAGAGGCCCAGCAAAAGGTGGTATCAGATATCATCAGGACGTTACACTTGAAGAAGTTAAAGCCCTTTCCATGTGGATGACATGGAAATGCGCTGTGATGAATGTACCATTTGGTGGAGGCAAGGGCGGAATAAGGTGCAATCCAAAGACAATGTCTGTCAGCGAAATTGAAAGACTGACAAGAAGATATACGACAGAGATTTTTGATATCATAGGGCCGGAAAAGGATATCCCAGCGCCTGACGTAAACACTGATGCGCAGGTGATGGCATGGATTATGGATACATATTCAGTTCTTTCAGGTAAGAATATCCCTGGTGTTGTAACCGGAAAGCCGCTGGGCATTGGAGGTTCAGCAGGAAGAAACGAAGCAACTGGAATGGGTGTTTATTTAACCCTGCTGAATTATTTCAGGTATAAAAAAGAACCACTTGATGGAAAGACTGTTATCGTACAGGGTTTTGGTAATGCCGGGAAATATGCTGCGCTTCTTCTTGAAAAGGATGGTTGCAAAATTACCGGAGTAAGTGATTCTAAAGGGGCAATTTATAATCCAAAAGGTATTGATGTGAAAAAGTTGATCAGGATAAAAACAGAAACAAAAAGCGTCATTAACTATAAAAACGCAGAAATAATTCCGTCTGAAGAAATTCTTTGTCAGGAAGCAGATGTTTTGATTCCTGCAGCGCTTGAGTCAGTAATTACCGGTGGAAATGCAAGCAGGGTGAAAGCAAAATTAATCTGTGAGGCTGCAAATGGACCTGTCACCAATGAGGCTGATGCAATATTGAAAGACAGATGCATTGTTGTTATTCCGGATATCCTTGCAAATGCCGGTGGTGTGACTGTTTCTTATTTTGAATGGCTTCAGAATATGCAATCTTATTACTGGACAGAGAGCATGGTTAATGAAAAGCTTGAGCTGATGATGAAAAATGCTTTTGACAATGTTATGTCTGTTTCGGAACAGAAGAAGGTCACATTAAGAGAATCAGCTTTAATGGTTGCCATTACAAGGGTCGCTGAATCATCCAGACTTAAGGGGTTATATCCCTGAAAATGCTGAAACTTGCCTTTATCGGAACAAATGAAGGAAATGGGCACATCTTTTCCTGGAGTGCCATTGTCAATGGCAGATATAATCCTGAATTGATGAAATGCTGTGGATACCCGGTAATTGTTGATTATCTTTCAAAACAACCTTCGGAAAACCTGGGCATTCCGGACACAAAGGTAACCCATGTTTGGACACAGGATAGAAAAACTGCAGAGATGGTTTCAAAAACATGCTATATTGAGCATGTTATTGAGAAACCCGAACAGGCTATCGGTCATGTTGATGGCGCTGTTATTACAACAGACATAGCTTCAACCCATATTCCGCTGGCAAAGCCTTTTATTGAAGAAGGAATACCGGTTTTTATTGACAAACCGCTCGCTGATTCAGCAGAGGACCTTAAGATTTTCTATCGATGGCAGCAGATGGGCAGGCCAATTATGTCCTGCTCAAGCATGAGATATGCGAAGGAAATCAGTTCAATAAACCTATCGGATGAAAAAATTCTATTTGTCAGCGGGATTATGTCAAAAACCTGGGAAAGATACGGAGTTCATGCAGTTGAAGGTCTTTATGCCATTGCCGGTGGAAATATTGAATCTGTACTGAATATCGGAGATGAAAAGCTCAATCTTGTTCATCTTGAATTTTCTTCGGGACTGAAAGCATTTCTTCAGGTTGTTTATTCATCCAGAATTTTCGGAAGATATGACATTTTTTGTGAAAACAATACGCTGACAATAGAAACAAAAGACTACTTTTATATGTTCAAAAAACAGCTTGAAGAGATAGTGATGTTTGTAAAAACCCGGCGATTACCTTTTCCATTTTCTCAAACAACTGAAATAATCAAGGTTGTTATCGCTGGCATAAAATCACGAGAAAAGAAGGAAAAAGTTTATCTCAGTGAAATAAATCTGGAGGATTAGATGGGTATACTTGATAAATTCAGACTTTCAGATAAAACTGCTGTTGTAACAGGCGGAGCTGGAAGATATGGAAAATTTATTGTTGAAGCGCTTGCTGAGGCGGAAGCAACTGTTTATGTTGCATCAAGAAATATTGAAAAATGTGAGTCTTTTGCTTCTGAGATGAGGCGAAAGAAGTATAATGTTTTTTCAGGTTTTCTGGATATGGGTGAAACCAGAAGTATTGTGGCGCTTAATGAAAGGATAATAAAAGAGCAGGGCAGGGTGGATATCCTGGTAAATAATGCAGTTTTAAGACCCATGAAACATTATGAGGACTCCATAGAAAATTTTGACATGTCTATGAAAATAAATGCCACAGGAATCATGAATACGACGCGGATATTTGCTGAAAATATGATGAAAAGAAAAAGCGGGGTTATTATCAACATTTCCTCAATGCAGGGTGTTGTCGGTCCGGATTTCACTCTTTATGAGGGTACTGATATGGACGCACCTCCTGATTATTTTTTTCACAGGGCAGGCATCATCTCACTGACAAGGTATCTTGCTGCAAAATATGCTTCTTATAACATCAGAGTGAATTGCATTTCTCCCGGTGGATTGCTGGAAAAACAACCTGAAATTTTTGTGGAGAGATACAACAAAAGAACGTTTCTTGGAAGAATGGCAAATGGTGAAGATATTAAAGGTGCTGTGGTTTTTCTGGCATCAGATGCGTCTTCCTATATTTCAGGTGAAAATATTCTTGTTGATGGAGGATACACAAAAAAATGAAAAAGATCCTTGTCGTTGGTGGTGGAGGAATCGGAAAAAAACACATTGATGGTCTTGTCAGAACAGGTGAATTCAAGGTTTCTGTCTGTGAGGTTGATGCCGAAAAATTAGAACAGTTAAAAAAACAGTATCCTGTGGACTCAACATTTCAGGATTTTTATACAATAAATCTTTCCGGGTTTGATGTTGTCTTAATTGCAACCCCTGCGAATTTTCATGTCCAGATGGCGATGAAATGCTGTAATGAGGAAGTCCCTTTTTTAATTGAGAAACCACTGTCAGTCACACCTGATGGAGTTTATCAACTTATTGATATGGCGAGAAAAAAGAAAATACCATGCGGCGTTGCCTATACAAGAAGAAGCATTCCATCCTTTATAAAACTGAAGGAACTGGTTCAATCAGGTATTGCAGGTCAGATTAAAATGGTAAATTTCTATTGCGCTCAGGACTACAGGAAGTACAGACCCGACTATTCAAAAATCTATTTTTCAAAAAAATCAATGGGCGGTGGTGTTTTACGTGATTTCATAACCCATTTTGTAGACCTTGCTCAGTGGATAATCGGAAAACCGGAAACCGGATGCGGCCTGATTGCCAATCTTGTTTTCGGGGATTCAATTGAAACCGATGACTCTGCCATTGTCATAGGTCGCTTTTCCGGCAGACCGGTGAGTTTTTATTGTAATGGATTTCAGAAGCCGAATGAACTTGTTATTGACCTTGCCGGTGAAAAGGGCAACCTGAAATATATCCTTATAACGAAATCCCTGTCAAAAATTTTATTTGCTGACGATGATTCAGGAAACTGGAAACTGCTTTTCGAGTTTCAAAATGAAAGCCAGGATTATTATCTTTTTCAGGCGCAACACCTGTTAAGAATGCTTGAGGGAAGGCCGCATGATTTCACAACGCTTGAGGAAGCAGCAGAAAATCTCAGATTCATACTTGAAATTATTGAAAAAAATCGGGCAAACTTCAGTTGAGGACTGTTAATGTCCGCGGGCTATTTCCTTGGTTTATGGCTTGGTTTTGGCCTGATAATACTTGGCATCGAATTTTACTATTTTATTCTATCAAGGTATATTGAAAAAGACCTCAGCGCAACCGAAGCAATAATTTCAATTCCAAGCTTTGTACTCTCAATTTTTTTATTTATCAGGTCCTTTTCATCGGACAATTTATTTTTTTATGGTTTCATCTCACTCTTACCCCTGCCGCTTTCAAGTATGATTTTTAATGCGATCGTATCTTCTAAGGAAAAAATGATACAGAAAATCTCTGAAGAAAAGGATCTGAAAGATTGGCTTTACACGATTCAGCAGCAGCCTGAAAATGTTAATGCATATATTTCTGCCGGCGATATTTATTTTAATAGAAAAGACTATGAGAAAGCAATTGAACTTTACCGCAAGGCATGGGAAATAATGGAAATGCCTTATATAATACAGCGAATAAAAACAGCGGAAAAAGAACTGAAAATACAGAAGGGTATTATATGGGTCTGTCCTGAGTGCAGTTATGACAATCCCCAAAACGTACTGAAGTGTAATTTTTGCGGATATACAAAAGTTGACAAAAATCTCTGCAGGGACATCAGACATAATAAAAATGAACTCATAAGGGCAGCAATAATAATAGCCGCAGGTCCGCTGGCTGTAATATTCGTAATCGTCCTTTATATCGTAATGCCTTTATATCTTGCGCTGATTTTTACTCTGATCATAATTTATCTAACAATCAGATTTTTTATAACCTACTGAGCAAATATCAGAAAAGACCACTCATTAAAATTATGAAAGTTTCTGGAAGTTAAATAAGCAGTTGAGGAAAGTTCTCTGTGTTTCTTCAATGAATAAGAATAGTCATATCTGGCAAGATGAAAAAGCCACTTATCTCCTGTTGCAGGAGGCTTTCCTTTTAATACTGGTAATCCTTTAAAAGGAATTGCAATCTCCATTGACCAGTAACGATCAATATCAGATGTATCGTTGAGGGTACCGTCTATGAAGGTTTCAACAACAATGCCACTGCAGTTCCATTTTGAACATTCAACAACCCTGTGAATATGATCGGGTCCCGGTATAAAGGCATCAAAAATGGTTTTTATCGGAGAAAATTCAAATTCAAAATACTCTGTTTTTTCAGGTGATGGTTTCAGAAAGACTTCAACAACATCTTCTTCCCATGTAAAGCTATCCCTTTTTCTGTATGTTGCTCTTATATCATCGTCAAAGCACTTAAAACCAATATAAAGAAATTCGTCATCATAAAGTAATTTTGCATGAGTGATTGATGCAGGTTGCTCAAGTGTCGCGGGAACAAAAAATTCAAGCCTCTCTGCTTTTTCCCATGACGGGTCATTCAGAGTACCGTCAATCCTTATTCGGCCACTTATTTTGGGACATCTGTATTGAATTCTTTTCATAGTTGATTTTTTAATCTAAAAAGAGCGGGATACGGGAATCGAACCCGCATTTCAAGCTTGGGAAGCTTGCACTCTACCATTGAGTTAATCCCGCTTATTTAAAATTATAACTGGGATTTAAGCAAATGAAATTCAGCCTGTACTCTGATACGAAACCGCAGTATCACGAAAAACAAATCTGATTCTTGAAAAAAATGAAATTATGCAAAAAGTCATTACCCACGTTAAATTGCCGGATATCAAAAAACCCACAAAACCGGAAAGACCGATATAATCATAAATTGCCATGGTTACAGTCACAAACCTTATTAGTGAGCTGTAATCATTCTGCGTTAGAATCCTTTTCTTTAATGTGTTTATTATCCAGTCATTAAAGAAGAAAACCCCCAATCCCGATAAATAAAGAAAGTACTGCACCATTCGCAAAACCTCATTACCTTCGTAGAATTGAGATGGCGGCTGAAAGGATAAATAATGCTTCATGAAACAAGCAGCCGCAGCAAGAATAATCGGGTCAAAAAGTAATACAAACTTAATGATTTTTATTGCATCTGTGTCTGATTTTTTTCCCATAGAATAATTATAACATCTTGACGTTTTAAAAGAAAAAAAATATACTTTTATTGGCGCCTGTAGCTCAATAGGACAGAGCATCTGCCTTCTAAGCAGAGGGTTGCCCGTTCGATTCGGGCCAGGCGCGCCCGGCAGATTGTTCCTACAGATCCTGGAAAATTTGAATATGATACCGAAAAGAAAACTCAAAAATAAACAAAAAATTTCAGTCATTGGAGCCGGTGGACTGATGTTTTCCGGCATAGAACAAAAACGGGTTGATGAAACTGTGGAAATTGCACTCCAGGCAGGAGTGAATTTCTTTGATGTGGCTCCGACCTATGGGGATTCAGAAATCAAACTCGGCCGTGCTCTTTCTGGTAAAAGAGAAAAAGTTTTACTTTCCTGCAAAACGACATGCAGGGATAGAAAAGGCGCTATGCTTGAACTTGAACAATCATTGAGAAATCTTAAAACAGACCATTTTGATTTTTATGTGATGCATGGAATCAGAGATATAAAAAAAGATGTTGAACCAGCGTGTTCAGAACATGGTATGCTTGAAACCGCAATATGGGCAAAGGAAAAGAATATTGTCCGCAGTATAGGATTCAGTGCTCATACCGAAGAAGCGGCAATGTTTGCCCTTGACAAATATGAATTTGATTTTTTAATGTTTCCGATTAATCTTTTCTGTTATCTGAGGTCTGGTTTTGGCTCAGAGATTCTTAACCAGGCAGGAAAAAGGAACATAGATACCATAGGAATAAAAGTCCTTGCCCTTGAAAAATGGCATAATGATAAAGAAAAAGAAAAATACCCAAATTGCTGGTACAGACCGTTGGAAGACAAGGAAATTGGAACGGTTGCCATTCAATGGGCACTGAGCCAGAGTATTGTATCCTTCATACCACCGGCGGATATAAAAATGTTCAGGATGGCGCTTGAGCTGGTGAATGACCCCGTGATAATTAAAACACCTGATTTGAATAAAATAAAAAAAATTGCTGACAGCATCACCCCTATTTTTCCATAATTTTCTTTAATTCAGGCAATATCAGAATTTTCTGAAAAAATTGAATCCTCTTACTGATGCCAGAACATTTTGTTCTGGAAATTCAGGTCTGTACCATTTCATCACATTGCATATAAAACCACCCTCGCGAGAGTTTAGCTCTTTTACAAGCTGTATCGCTTCCTTCTCAACCTCTTCAGGCGTTCCGATTGCAAGTGTTTTTTTCATATCAACGCTTGCCTTAATGCATCTTTTTCCTTTAATCGTCTTTACTATATTATCAATTCCAACAGCATGTGGTTCAACAAACTGAAATACATCAATTTCCATTTCCATTAGATCATCAAGTATGGATTTGATATCACCGTCAAGAAGAATACCAGAATACAATCCCTTTCTATGAACATATCTGAAAAAATCGGCGTACAGATTTTTAAAATACATTCTCCATATTTTCGGATTAAACATCATCCCTGAGGAACCGGCAAACTCATCTATAAGATTTATCATATGGGCACCTGCTAATTTCCATTTATCCACAATCTGTTTCTGATAATCAAAGATTCTTTCAATAAGTTCAACAATAAAGTCTACATCCTCAGCAAACTTTATAAAAAAATAGCTATAATCCAGTAGATTATAAGCGATTAAAAAGGGTCCCGGGTCAATATATCCGCATATAAATCTATCAGAATACTCATTTTTTATTATTTTTTCAATATTTTTGAAAAAAGGTTCTGCTGCTTCAACAGATGGAAACCGATAGTCATCTATTGAATTTTTACCGAATAAAGGATTTTCTAAAACCACATAAGCGGATGTCTTTTCCTCTGGTATTTTCTGCAAACAGCCCCATTCATCTTTTCGCAAAACCTCTCCCTTTTCATTATATCCTACCAATTGAAATGTCCAGTTATAAGTAGCCCACGCTGAATCAAAATCTTCTGTTCCGGGAATAAATTTAACATTTTCAGGGTCCAGAGTCTGATAGGCATTATAGATTTTAGGTACATCAACCAGTTCCATCGGTAAATAATCAGGTCTCCTGAACTCAATGGCTCTTGTCACAGCATCAATGTGGTTCACCGTCATCTCCTGTTGAGAAATTCTGCCAGAACAGTATAGTTATAATATTCTGGCCAGCTGGCTTTTTTCTTATATAATCTTTCAGGATTGAATGGTTCAAGTGATATGGATGGTGCCGATTTCGTTATATCTTCTGCCACGAGTTTACCCACAACCGGAGCAAATGCCATTCCGTTTGAAAATCCGGCAACCAGGTATAACTGTTCTATTTCCGGATGTTTTCCGATGCAGGGCAGGCCATCAGCGGTAAAAGCCATTGTTCCAGCCCATGAACGAATGATATTTATTTCATCCAATCCCTTAAAAAGTATATTGAAAATTGCTGTACTTCCCTGGATTTCATATGGATCCAGATCCTCTTTATAATGATCCTTCATTTTCCTTGCTTTTGTCCCGAGTCCACCCGCAATAAGATTTCCTGCCTTTTTCTGAACTGAAACAAATATCACCTGATTATCAATCACGGCTTCAATTGAATAAACAGGCAATTCCGGACATCTTTCGGTTATGATTGCGACCTGTCTTAAAGGTAATATATTTATATCAGGCGTGAGCATTGGTGCCCACGCATTTGTCGCATTTATTATCAGGTTCGCTTTTATAAATCCCTTATCCGTTTCCACACCAACAGCCCTATTTTCTTTAACAACTATTTTTCTGACCATTGTTTGAGTGAAAATTTTTGCGCCGTTCGTTTTTGCGCCGATTGCAAAACCGGTATTCAATTTGAATGGATTCAAAGTTCCATCTGAAGGACGATATCTTGCGCCAAATGCTATCTCAGAAATAACAGGGCATATTTCTTTCAGACCCTTTTTATCCAGAAGAATCACTTCATTATCGCCTATCTGTTTTTGAAATGGCACCAGTTTTTTGAAATGTTCCCATTCCTCTTCATTGCAGGCTATATCAAGCCCACCGCAACGGCTGTACTCAAAATCACATTTCAATTCATCCTGGAGTTCCAGAAGCATTCTGTTATTTGCTTTTGTGTAGTTTAATCTGTTCAGGATTGCGTCTTTGTCTCTGTCCCTTCCGTCAAGCTGACAGACCATACCACCATTTCTACCGGAAGCACCCGACCCGATATTTCTCATTTCTAAAATTACCACATCCCTTTTCAATTTGGATAGATGATATCCAACAGAGCAACCCATTATGCCGCCGCCGATAATAACAATATCAGTCTCTCTGGGAAATTCAGTTTTTGTATTCATGTTTATTTGTGCGATTTTTTATTTTTCTTTAATTGTTTGTATTCACCCAGAAGTTTAATGGATACCGGTCTTACAGGAGGTCGGGATGTAAATGAAACTATTTCAGACACAGGTTTTCCTGTTTTTTGAGAAATAATTCTGGCGATAATTCTACTGCAGGTTCTACCTCCACACAGCCCCATTCCTGCCCTTGTAGTTCTTTTTATGGCATCAAGGTTATCCGCTCCATTATCTATCGCTTCAATAATTTCTTCTTCTGTAATTTCTTCACAACGGCATACTATTTTTTTCTCTTTATTTTTATCCATCTTACGTCTCCTGAATATCTCTTCAATATGGCAACAGTTACTATCGCAGTATGATTATTTTTTTCCGGAGGAACGACTCTTACTATCATGCCCTTGCATATTTCTTTCCCGGAACGATTCAAGCAGAAAACAATCTGTCCTTTTTCTGGCAGAGGCAGAAACTCATACGGTAGCGATATTGTGGAATGCGTTTTGCTGTAATTATTATCAATACAGAAAATTGCAAGACCCGGACATCCCGGAATACATTGTCCGCAACCGGTGCATTTTTCTTCTATTAGTTCAGGCAGATTTGTAATTGGTTTTCCAACCCTGATCGCTCCTTTCCTGCATGCTATTTCGCAAACATTACATGGAATTTCTTCAACGCATTCAATTATTGCCACTTTACCCTTTCTCAGTCTTTCTTCAGATGGATATCCCGGACTATTTGAATAATAACTTTCAGAAAAAATATTCTTATCTTCCATATTTTGTTTTGAATTCTCTTAATAAACACTCCTTTGCAATCCGCTTTTCTTCGCCAAACGGTCCTGATCTCAACTCAGCCAGATTTGACCATATTTCTATTTTCCTTTCTTTCGCCATTTTCTTACTTATAAAACCCAGTGATTCTGCGACTGCAACACCTGTCAATCTTCCTTCTTCAATAGCTGTGGACGCTTCCTCTATTCCTGAAACATCGCCGGCAATATAGACTCCAGGGACCGTTGTCTCCATATCTTCATTGTGCAAAGGAACAAAACCTCCAATGGATGGTAAGTAAGAAAGTTCACAACCAGCCATCATGCATAATTCAATCAAAGGTGTCAATCCAGCTGCAATGCATATAAGATCAACCTTATATTCTTTTTCTGACCCTTTTATTATCTGGAATTTTTCATCCACCTTTCCTACGATTACCTTTTGTACTCCATTTCTGCCCTCTGCTTTTATGATTGTGTGAGAAGTGAAAATATTAACGCCTGCTCTTGCTATTTTCATTGCATGAACCAGATATCCCCCAATTTCAGGTAACAGTTCAACAACAGCAATCACATCCGCACCCGCCTGCAGCAACTGATATGAAACAATCAATCCAACATTTCCTGAACCAACCATCAATATCTTTTTTCCCGGCAGAACCCGATGCAAATTCATCATTGTTTGAACCGCTCCTGCTCCCATCACTCCAGGAAGTGTCCAGCCAGGAAAACAAACTGGATTTTCAGATGCGCCTGTTGCGATGATGATCTTCTTTGCCTGAATTATTTCCGTTTTTTCTTCTGTTTTTATACCAAGACGGTTTTCAGAAAATATTCCCCATACTGCTGTATTCAGCAAAACCCTCACTCCAAGACTCTTAGATTCTGAAAGGAGGTAATTTCCGATCTCATATCCTCTTGTTCCCGCAAAATGGGCGCTTGATCCGAAGAATCTGTGAATCTGTTTGAAAAGCTGTCCGCCGGGACGACTGTTTTCATCAATGACGGTTATTTTTACCCCGTATTTTGCCGCCTCAATCGCTGCTGATAATCCCGCTGGGCCTGCCCCGATAACTATGGCTTCTTCCATCTACCGAGTCCCTTCTGGATCTGAATTTTTATGCCTGGCTTCACATAGGTTATACAGGTTCTTACATTTGGAACACCATTAACAGTCATAACACAGTCAGTACACCGACCGATAGCGCAGAATATTCCTCTTGGCTGGTTATACCTTGGAGTAAATCTCAATTTTCTTATTCCGGCAGCATAAAGAGCAGATGCGATTGTGTCATTTTCATAAGCGGGAATTTTTTTTCATTCAGAATTATGTATATCTTTCTGCCAAAATTTGCTTTCCCGAGTACAGGATGATCCATTATTCTTAAATCTTTGATTTTCTTTTTCATGACAGAATTCACTGTATAATTACTGCCCTTGCAGGTGCTGCACTCAATCCTTTAACCTTCAATGGCAGTATTATAATTTTGGCTCTTCCCTGTTTCACCTTATCACCGTTGATTACCGGGGCAAGACATAATGCTCCCGATAAATATAACTTTCGCAGGTTCGGAAGATTTTTTGAATCAACAGGATCCCTGATATCGTCATAGCATGGTAAATCTGCAGCAAGAATTTTTATTTTCTTTTTTATAATCCAGTCCATCGCTTCATGTTCAAAATGTGGAGAGTTCATGACAAATCCCTTTTTGTTCCATTTTTTATACCAGCCCGTAAAGACAATGAGGCAGTCATTTTTTCTAATCTCAACCTTTGATTTTTCAAGTTCTTCCAGAGTAATATGCTGCCCTGAAGATTTTTTCTTTAATTTCACAATTGCACAGTCAAGAAACAATTCATCAACAGGTATCCTGTCAACGGTTCTTACATTATCAAGAAGATGAGCGCCTGTTTCAAGATAGGTGCCTGTTAATATGGACATTTCAAATCTATGAGCTGAAAAACCATTATTTTTTACATTTGCCATTTCTTTAATTTGGGGACCGGCAAATATTTTTTCATTGAGTTCGTCACCATAGTTCCACATACCATTTTCAATAAGACCGGAAATTTCAATAGGTTTCATTTTAGCCCCTATGTAAAAAGACATAAAATCTATCTTAATTATAAGTTTAAACAGAAGTTTTTCAAGCCAATCTTTTTTATGCTTTTCCTGAATTGAAACTCTTCTAAAAAAAAGATGCTAACGGTTTTTTTAGTTTGTTTGAGGATTCCATTTTGGTGTTAAGTAAAAAAAATGCCTCTTATTTGAGGGTTTTAACTGAATCAGGTATAATATACTGCGAGTTTGAACTCTGGGCCGTTAGCTCAACAGGCAGAGCAGGGCACTCTTAATGCCAAGGCTGGAGGTTCGATTCCTCCACGGCCTACCAGATTAAGCAAAATCAGAGGTTGACCTTTCGAGAGAATTGCATGTCCAATATAATAAATTTGCCAGATTCAGGGAAGGCAGTAATTGCGGGAGACACTCATGGGGATCTGCAGGCTTCCAGATTGGTCGTCAGGCAATACAGTAAAAAAAATTATTACATTGTTTTTCTTGGAGACTATCTCGACAGAGGAGAAAAAAGCCGCGAGAACATTGATTTTTTACTTTCGGCACAAGATGAATATCCGAGGTTGATTCTTCTGGCAGGAAACCACGAAATGAACGCCATAGAGCCGGTTTCACCTTCTGATTTCTGGGATTCGCTCAATGAAGAAGATACACTTAAATATTCCGATACATTTAAAAATTTTCCTCTTGCAGTATCCGGAAACGGTTTTGTCGCTGTTCACGCAGGACTTCCTGATTTGCCAGATATTCAGGATTGGAATAAAATAAAACCTGGAGATGAAAATTGGTCCAGATTGCTCTGGGCCGACTTCAGGGATAAGGACGGAGAGTGTCTCGGTGAGCTATGCGGAAGAATGAAGCTGGGCAGAGACTATTTTTACAGAATTATGAATGCAATTGGGAAAAATGTACTTATTCGTTCTCATGATCCGTATGCACCTGAAAGAATGTTTAATAACCGCTGCCTCACCATATTCACCTCTGCTTCTTATGGAAAAAGCCGTAAAATTGCAATTGTAGATCTCGGGAGAGAAATTAAATCGGCTGACGATGTTGAACTGATTTCTTTTTGATCATGGCTAAAAATTTTTCTGAGTACTATCTGGGTGAAAAAATAGGCGTTGGTGCATTTGCGACCGTTTACAAGGCATACTCGCAGTTGCAGAAACCAACCTACGGCAAGGTTGTTGCCATCAAAATTCTTAATGAAAAGGTCTATGGAGAAAAAGAAAGCAAGGTCATAAGACAATTTGAGAGGGAAGCCAGCATTGCGATGCAGCTTAACCATGAGAACGTTGTGAAGGTTTATAACTGGGGAAAATTTAACAATCGATACGCTATGATAATGGAGTATATTGACGGTAAAAATTTGAACGAATATATCCATGAACCAGGGAAATACGGATTTCAGACACTGGTACAGATAGGATATAAAATTGCCTGTGGACTTGTTCATATCCACTCGCACGGTATTGTTCACAAAGATATAAAACCAGAAAATGTACTGATATCAAATGACCTTAAACTGGTAAAAATCACTGATTTTGGGATTGCAAAAGTACCAAAAAGATGGTGGCAAAGGGATATCTTTGACAGGGCCGGTAGCGAAAGGAGATTCAGTCATATTTCTTATGCTGCTCCCGAACAGAAAGAGGGCAATTCAGATACCCGATCGGATATATACAGTCTCGGTGTATTGATTGATGAATTGATGACAGTAAAACTTTCGCTTCCTGAAATTCCGGGTAAAAATGAACAGGACTATTTCAGAAGAATTTCAGAGGTGGTTTTCAAGTACAGAAAAACCATGAATCTTTTATCCGAGCATCTTCCGATTCCTGATGAATTCAAGAATATTCTCAGAAGAACAACACATGACCAACCAGATATGAGATTTCAAACAGCAACAGAATTTGCGTATGCCCTCTCAAGATTTGTGGAAGAAGATCAGAATAAACAGGAAGATTCAGATACCATCAATTAGTACGGAAGAAAAACATGCAATAGCTTTAGTCTTGCCAATTTCACCCAGGCCCTCCATTGTTTTTGCTTTTATTCCAACAAGAGAAGATTTTATCTGAAGAGTTTTTGCGATACTTTCTTTCATTGCATCGTACCATGGTTTTAACTTTGGCTTCTCCGCGACTATAACAATATCAAGATTGCATATCTTTGCCTTCGCTTTTTTCAGGGAGTCAACATAGCTTTGAAGTATTACGCGACTATCGATTCCTTTGATGGATTTGTCTGTATCCTGAAATCTCGTACCTATGTCTTCTATTCCGAGCGCACCTGCGATCGCATCACTTATAGAATGAAACACCACATCACCATCGCTGTGCCCTTTGAGTCCAAAAGGATATGGTATTTTAACTCCTGCAAGAATCAGAATTCTTCCACTTTCAAATCTGTGTATATCAAAACCGAGTCCGGTACGCATACATCAAATATAACAAAAAATTAAAATCAGTCAAGATGTGGATTTCTAAAATTCAGATTTTGATATAGAATATCAGCATGGAAAAATCAGAGATTTTTCAGACAATAAAACTGAGATGGAAGGACTCTGAAAGATTCAGTGAGGATATCTGGATAATCCTTACAAAACTCGGGTATCAGAAACACTCTGAAATTAAACTACCTGATGGTATCTGGCAGGTTTTCTGTACAGAGAAAATCCCTGAACTTAAAATCCAATCCATTGAGAGACAAAAAATAATGTTATTTTTCGCAATCTGGAATCAAGCACACACAGAAAAAAAGTTTATTGTCTCAGGGATGTGTGAAAGTATTGAAAACCTGAAAGGACCCTTAAAATTTGTTTCATCTATAATATCTCATTCTTCAGATAGGATCCGGAAAAGGTTCTTCCGCACCGCAGAAATGCTCTCGGTTGAGAATGCACAGGACTATGGCTATATTAGAGGACTTACAATCGGAATTATTCTGATGCTTATCGATATTCTTCCTTGGCACATCGGAAGATTCAGACCCCAGGGTATTATGAGCACATTTCTTGATTATACAAGAATCGTCTATTATGGTACACCCGGATTTGCAATTCTCGTTGGGATGGCTGCTATAGGAATTTACTTCACGGTTCTTTTCATATTATTTCCAATAACGGTTGGCAATTTATATCTGATGAAAGCAAGAAGGATTGAACGCAATATAATAGAATCATTACCTGAAGTTCTGTTCGACTGGGAATATGGTAAAGATGCAGAAGCATCTCTTTATGAACAGATAAGAACAGCAACTGAAAACATAAAAAGAGAGGAAACATACAGGCAGATAGTTTCAAGATGGAAGAGCATAAACAGGGCAGATTTTTATGAATTATATGAAATTTTCAGAGAGGGCTTGATTTCAGCCAGAGCTCTCTATGGAATACTCCAGAAAATAACGAAAACCTGTCCTGATTTTGATTTCAACGAGTATCTCAGAATAATGAGTGATGTTAATGAAAAAACCACTGAGGTTGTATTGAAAATTTCCGATAAACAGGAAAATCAGGATGTTAATCTGCTGGAATAAGTATGGATTTTTGAAGCTTTCAGTTTCTTTCATCTTTTTTCTGTTGATAAGCTTTCCATGTATTTCGCAACCGGATAAAAAGGGCTTTATTGAATGCGAAATGTTTCCCATCCCTGAATCCTTTCACAATGGAAGCGGTTATACTGCTCTTGAAACAGGCTATGATGGCAATATCTATGTTGGAACAGCATTTTATGGTTCAAGTGCCCACCTTGTTAGGTTCAATCCCAGAACCTTAAAATGGGAAGATCTTATTGATGCTCATAAAATTACACGTGAAACAGGTAAAGGCCTTGATTCCCAGAGCAAATTTCACGCAAAATTACTGGTGGATGCTGAGGGTGTGATATGGGCTGCAACAAAACAGGGAAATGAAAATTTTATTGAGCGACCCGAGTTTGCTGAAAATCCTTCAGGTTATCCTGGCGGACATCTTTTTTCTTTCAATCCAAAAACAGGTATTGTGACAGACCATGGCATTCTGATAAAACAACAGGGAATAATGGGCGGTTCTATTGATAGGAAAAGGAAGAAAATTTATTTCTGGAGCGATCCGAAACAACACTTCCTGGTCTATGACATAGAAACAGGCAGTGTCAGAGACCTTGGTCAAACAGGTGGTTATCCAAGGTACACTGCTATTGATAAAAGAGGAAGAGTTTTTGGTACAGGCAGACCAGGAATTGTCTGGATGTATGATCCTGAGACAGACCGGCTTTATGACCTTGCTGTAAGATTAAATGGTCCCGGAACTTATAAAGACCCATATGCAATGATAATTTCAAATGATGGAGACAAAATTTTTGCTGTTGCAATTGGCGGAGAATATGTTATGGAATTTGACCTTTCGAGCATCTCATTTTCTGATAGGAATCCTGATACAGATGGCTCGATAATCTGCTATCATGCTGGCAAATCATTTCCGGAACAGGCGGGTAAACCAGGCGATCAGCATACTGCAGTATGCGGTAAAGATGGTTGTCTCTATTTCCCCAATGTCATAGACAAGACACCTTATCTGATGAGATACGACCCTGAAAAAAAGAGTGTGGAATGTCTTGGAATCATAAAAGTCAAAGGTAGACCGGAACTCAATCCTCTGCATGCTCAGGGAGCGTGCACAACAAAAGATGGAACAATTTATATGAAATTTATTTCTGCTGGCGCGGGAAAATTAATGCCTTATTCAATAGTTAGATTTAACAGGTTAAGTGCTCGAAAATAAAAGGACTGTGTTTATGAAGAAGACCTTCCTGCTCGTTTTTATGATGATTATATGTATGAACGCGATTGCCCGGGACCTGTTCAATTTTTCAATATCCCTGATAAACCTGCCTTTTCCTCCATACCAGAGGAATATAATCAGGTTGATTGAAACAGAAAAAGGCGATCTTTATGGGATAATTTCGCAATCACCATTCAATAAAGGGAAGATTATTATCATTGAAGGAACTGATAAAATTCATGAAAGGGAAAGACTTCCGGATGACATTCTACAGGTTGATAGTATAATTTTCAATCCTGATCTGACATGGACATGGGACAGATCATTTAAAAAAATTATCACACTCAATAATTCCGGGGTGCTCGAGATCTATGAAGGAAACGGACCCGGAAAACAGATAATGAAAATATCGGGTACGAGACCTTTTGAGCCTCAGGGATACCAGATATCCCGTTCATTTGCCCTTGATAAAACGGGAAATCTCTATACAGTCGGTAAAGATGGATTTTTATTCAAATTTGATCCCGAAACGCAGAAGATTGAAAAGTTAAATATAAGACTCCCTTCCGTCAGAGGAAGAGAACCCTGGGCTTCTCTTGACGCCTCAGCGTTAGCAGATGACGGAACCATATTTCTTGGAACATTTGACGGGTATATTGCGCAGTTCAATCCAGAAACCCAGACCATTGTGAATCTTGGAAAACCTTTAAGACAACAGAGAATTCAAACTCTGATATTTTTCAAAAAAAATCTTTTTGGAATCGGTGGAGAACCGGATGGATTGCCGCGATGGTTCATTTATAATCCGGAAACAAGAGGTTTCCAGCTTGGTGGGACACTGAAAGATGAAAAAAACCGATTAATTTACGAATTTGTCAACACGGCCATTTTGAGAAAAGATGGAACAATTATTGGAAGCTTCTCGGGAAGGCTTGGTTCACTTTTTAAAATTGAAACAGGAAAATGAAAATAACAAAGATCTTTTTTATTCTGTATTCATTTATTATGTCTTGTATGTTAAACGGAGAGATATTGAAAAAGGAAATATCAATTCCGGTGTGTTTCAGTAAATGGACAACGGATTTTTCTGCCTGTGTTTCCGAAGATAGGTTGACCCTGCGGAAAACCGTGTTATTGCAGGACGAAGAAGGAAGAACCCACTATTCAAACGTTGAAAAAATTTCTTCTGGAGTTATCGCAAAGAAGCAATTCTACCTGAAAAACAATTCCTGTTCAAAAGCCGAATTACTGGTTTTTTACGGTTCAGGTCTGAATCTTGAATGCAACGGTGTGGAGTTCAAAGGATCCGAAGAACTTCCTTCGACAGCCTGGCATGTCTGGAATATCCCTGTTAAAATTTTGAAAAAAGGATTGAATGATTTTATTTTTAAAGGAAATGGTGTTTTGTTAATTGAACCTTCCTTATATCCCGATCGTTCTGCCCGTTCCTTCGATGGCGGAAAAACCTGGGAATTTAATAATCTTGGAGTAAATAATGGAAATGGCGAATATCTTGTAAGACTTAGATTGAATCAGTATCCTGAAAAAGGTTTTGCCACCAGCGAAATTTACGATCTTCTTGGTATTGCTGACGAGAGCATTATTCATGGCAAATTTCTATCCGCAAAAAAAATTAGATTGTTCTGTGAGGCAAACATTCCCGTAAAAACAGAATTGACCTTTCAGTATCGATGTGGCAGCTCGGCAATCTATGATTCCCGCAGATGGTCTTCCTGGGAGACTTTTACAAAAAAGAAAAATTACTGGACGATCAATAAACCAGTCGATCATAGATTCCTTCAAATCATGGCGATATTGCGCACAGACAATTGTTATGAAGCCCCCTCCATTGACAAAATCACAATTACTGCTGATGTCGAATATTATCCTTCTGTATCTAAATTACGGGTTCTAAATTTTGACGTTCCTGTTTTTATACAAACATCTATTCCATTTGTGTATCAGGAACCGAATCAGAGAACAAGAGCATTACGTTCAATGTATAAACTTGACCAAGTTATCAAAGAAGGTAAAACCGAATTTGAAAAACTTGTTCTTTTACGAAACTGGGCGAGGCATACTGCACCCAAAGGATGGGATTGGGGAACAAGTATGTGGTGTCCACCCTGGGATGCCCTTGTGATACTTGCAACAAATAAACAGATAGCCGCACTGTGTATGTGTACGCACTATTCGACAATTTTTGCACAAAGCGCAATCTCTCTCGGATATCCGGCACGTCATCTTATCCTTGATCATCATTGCGTTGCAGAGGTCTGGAGCAACCAGTTCGGAAAGTGGATCCTGATGGATACAGGAAATTCGCATAATCCTGAAATGAACTGCCATTTAGAACATGATGGTATACCCCTGAATGCCCTCGAAATAAGGAATTTTTGGAAGTCAGGAAGAAGTAATGAAATAAAATTTATCTATGCAAATAACCAGGGAATCACTCAGGATGAAAAAGATAAATTTGAATCAACATACTTCAAAAATTTTCGCAGATTTGCAATTCCTTTAAGAAATAATTTCCTTGGTGCACCAGAACCCGGCGAACCGGAACAGGGTATGAGTAATTACTACTGTGATTTGTATCTATGGTGGGAAGATAAACCGGAACCAGTTGAATCCCCTGAATATGGTAAAACAAGCAACAGACCGGCCGATTTCTACTGGACAGTTAACCAGACATTCATAGATCTTGTATCAATCGATGAAAATTCAATAAATGTTACTCTTTACAACAATGTGCCGGCCTTTTCGCACTATCTTGTAAGCATTAACGGTAACCGGTGGACAAAATCCCAGGATCAATTTGCATGGAAACTCGTCAGTGGAAAAAACGAACTTGCAGCAAAGGCTGTAAACCTTTATGGCGTTGAGTGTCCTGTTTCAACGGTGGTAATTGAAAAATAACATCATTGCATTTCAATAAGACTGCATGACTCAAGATGGCTCGTATGAGGAAACATATCAACAGGGGTAATTTTTCTCAACCGATATCCATTCTCAGCAAGAATACCAATATCTCTTGCCAGTGTTGAGGGATTGCACGACACATAAATAACAAATTTAGGACCCAGTTTTATAATTTGCGATATTGCTTTCTGTGTGAGTCCACCCCTTGGTGGATCAACCAGTACCAGGTCATAATTATGAGGATCAACGTTCTCCTTCAAGAATTCCTCTGCAGAAAGACAGAGAAAATCACAATTTTTTATATTGTTATTCTTTGCATTTTCCAGAGCAGTTTTAATATTTATTGGATTGTTATCCACTCCGGTTATTTTCTCGACAATCCCTGAGCAAAAAATTTCTATCGGACCACTACCGCAGAACAATCCAAGCATTCTTCTGGCTGAAACCTGCCTCACAAAGGATAAAACCACCTCATACAATTTTTCAGCTGTTTTTGTGTTTGGTTGAAAAAATGTCTCAGGATAAATTCTGAATATCATATTGTTAAATCTTTCCTCTATAAAGGGTCTGCCATAGACAAGCTGTTTTTCACCGAAACTCACAACATCTGATATCTGGTCATTCTTCACCCACCAGAATGAAGTTATATTCGGCATCTTTTTCGTAAGAGATTCAACAAGACCTGAAAATTCTAAATATAATTCAGATTTTGTTACCAGAATTAGCATTATCTCATCAGTATTTTTTGCATGCCTTACGACAAGATGCCGAATATTACCTTTCTTTGTGAACGGATTATATGGCTCAAGACCGGTATTTTCTGCAAAATCAATAAAAACAGGAAAAAGGTTTTCAACAAAATCAGAAAAAATCGAACAGGTTTCTATCCTGTTGACCCGTCCGGTGTATCGTTTTAATGGACTCTGTCTTTCTCTTAATCCCAAAAATATTTTTTTATTACTCGAACCGAATGCAAACTCCATTTTATTCCTATAGCCATAAATATCAGGAGACCGAACAGTCTCTTCTATTTCAAAATATGTTTCTATCTTACCTATTCTTGTCAGTGTCTCAGTAAGGTATTTCTTTTTCAAGTGAAGTTGAAATTCGTAATCCAGATTTTGGAAAGCACATCCACCACAGACGCCAAAATGCGGGCATTTACTGGAAACTCTGAAATCTGAACATTGTTTTATTCCGCAATTTTCGGCAAAAGCAAAATTCCCCTTATCTTTTTTTATATAAAACCAGATAATATCGCCCGGAACAGAATCCTCGACAAATATCGTTTTGCCATTGCATTTCCCAACCCCGAAAGTACCTGGAAAACCTATATCAAATATTTCAGTTTCCTTCAACTGTCTGAAACGCAAAAGCATCTTTCTCAGCAGTTCGACAGGAAGACCAACAACATTTTTGTAACTTCCATGGATTTCTTCAACAAATTCATCCTTAATTTCCTGTACAGCATATCCACCTGCCTTATCATAAAAGGTTTGTCTATCAAGAAAACTTTTGATCTGAGATTCACTCAGATTTCTGAATTTTACATAACTTATATCAAAATCAGTAAGAATTTTATTTTCCCCTGGATTAAAAATACAACATCCGGTGATAACTCTGTGAACTGTGCCCGAAAGACCTTTCAGGTACATAAAAGCCGTGTCATAGTTTTCTGGCTTTCCAAAAATCCTGTTATCCGCAACAACTATGGTATCCGCAGAGATAATAAGACAATTTTTATCATTCAGATTGCTCGCAACATTTTCTGCTTTAATCCGCGCATTCAAAACCGCAAGACGTGTCGGGTCAAGCGCTTCATCAATTACTTCATCAATATCAGGGACAATAACTTCAAAATCATCAAATATTTCTTTGAGCAGATGATACCTTCTTTCTGATTGTGAAGCGAGTATTATTCTCATTTTATACGATATTTTAAAATTGACTGAAAGAGCAAAAGAATGTAATATATTCTACCACGGAAATTAAAAAGAGGAGGGAAAATGGTACTTAAGTACCTGAATGAAGATGAATTATTCAAGATTGCGATGAATATTGAGAGACAGGGCATAGAATTTTATCAGATGGCATTTGAAACTGCGGTGTTAGAAAAATCAAAAGATATTTTCAAGTTCCTTTATACCGAAGAAAAACGTCATTATGAAATCTTCAGAAAAATGGATTTTGAACTTGACCGGATAAAATTCCGACCGGAAGAGATAGACGAAGAAATATCCTTATACCTCAGGAGCCTTGTTGATTCAGGAATTTTTGAAAACATATTACCAAAGGAACAATGGCGCGATATTACAGACAAACAGGCTCTCAATGTCGGAATTCAGGTTGAAAAAACTTCAATACTATTTTATTCCGGTATTCAGGAAATAACACTGGAATCTACTGCAAAATCAGCATTGAACAAGATAATTGCTGAGGAAAAATCGCACCTTGTTAAATTGACGACCCTGTGGAAAGATATAATTAAATAAATGATAATCAGTTTATTATGAAAACACAGCACATCATAGCAGAGTTTGCTGATGAAGTGGAAAAGGCATCTGTTTCCTTCTGGTACGTTAAAGAAGGTGATGAGATTGAAAAAGACCAACCACTGATTGAGTTTGTCACTGAAAAGACTTCATTTACCTATCCATCACCTGTGACATGCAAAATAATCAAGTTGCTTTTCAAAGAGGGCGATGAAGTCCTGGCAAATCAGGAAATTGCAGAGGTGGAGATTAAATAATGGAAATACAGTCCTCAAGGATTAAAAACCTTCCCGGTTATCTTTTTCAGACAATTAACGAAAAAAAACTGAAAGCAAGACAATCCGGCAGAGATGTTATTGACCTTGGCATGGGAAATCCAGATATGCCCCCGCCAGAGCCTGTGGTTGAAAAGGTGCGTGAAACTGTATGTAATCCACGGGTTCATCGTTACAGCGCATCAAAGGGCATACCACATTTGAGGAGAGAAATATGTCTCTGGTATGAAAGAAGGTTCGGTGTAAAACTTGATCCTGAAGAGGAAGCTATCGTGACAATTGGTTCAAAAGAGGGTATCAGCCATCTTGCTCTTGCAATTTTTGAAAGGGGTGATATTGTCCTGACACCAAACCCCACATATCCAAGCCATTTTTACAGCGTTATTATTGCGGGTGCTTCAGTTTACGATGTTCCACTGTTGCCGGAAAACAATTTTATCCCTGACCTTAATCAACCCATATATGATAGATATCCAGCACCAAAGGCAATGATAGTAAGTTATCCAAACAATCCCACAACTCAAATTGTTGAACTTGATTTTTTCAAAGAACTTGTGAAATTTGCAAAGAAACACAGCATAATCATCATTCATGATCTTGCCTATTCTGAGATTTGTTTTGACGGATATAAAGCACCAAGCTTCCTGCAGGTGGAAGGTGCAAGGGATGTTGGGGTTGAATTTTATTCACTTTCAAAAACATACAATATGGCTGGCTGGAGAGTCGGTTTCATGGTTGGAAATAAAAATGTAGTAAGAGCTCTTGCAAAACTGAAAAGTTATTATGACTATGGCATCTTCACCCCAATCCAGGTTGCTGCGATATGTGCTCTCAGACTTGAACAGAGATACATAGATAATACCGTGAATGAATACAGAAAGAGACGGGACGCTCTTGTGACCGGACTTAACAGAATAGGCTGGTGCGTGGAAAAACCAAAAGCAACAATGTATGTCTGGGCAAAAATTCCTGAAAAATTCAGGCACATGACATCCCTCGATTTTTCACTTTATCTGCTTGATAAATGTGATGTTGTGGTTTCACCGGGCCTTGGCTTCGGCAGATATGGCGAAGGATTTGTAAGAATTGCCCTTGTTGAGAATGAACAGAGAATCAAACAGGCTATAAAATCCATAAAAAAGATTTTCACTGAATAAGTTTCTCCTTCATCATTTAAAGACCTATCCTGGTCCTTTAAAAAATCAGTGGAACTTCACATAATTTGAACTGTTGTTTGCTCGGACCCATACGCCTTCTTGCAAAATACGCTTCGGTCAGAGGGCTCACCGACTCGCCCTCAGTGCTATACGGTGCTCATTCTTCTTCGCACCAGCACCGCTCCATTCAA
>CAZHJN010000006.1:0-57387 GCA_964532995.1 uncultured bacterium | reverse complement strand
GTCAACATTCTTTGCATTTTCATAAGCAAGCATCAATGCCTTTGCCTTGTTTATAGTCTCAAAATACTCCCTTTCAGGTACTGAATCAGCAACAATCCCCGCACCCGCCTGAACATAAATTTTCCCACCTGATGAAAACATTGTGCGGATTGTGATACAGAAGTCCATATCACCCCGAAAACTGAAATATCCGACTGCACCTGCATATGGACCACGCTTAGATTTCTCAAGCTCTTCAATAATTTCCATCGCTCTGATCTTTGGAGCGCCGCTAACAGTTCCTGCAGGAAAGCAAGCCCGAAGTAGGTCGAACTGGTTTTTACCTCTTGCAAGTTTTCCAACAATATTTGTTACAAGATGCATAACATGACTGTATTTTTCAACAAACATCAGATCAGTAACCTTAACGCTTCCATATCTGCATACCCTTCCAAGGTCGTTTCTTCCAAGATCAACCAGCATTATATGTTCTGCAATTTCTTTTGTGTCTTTTTTCAACTCATCCGCGAGCTCTTCATCTTCTGCATCATCCTTACCTCTCGGCCTTGTACCGGCAATCGGCCTTAAAAGAGCTTCAGTTCCATTACATCTAACAAGTATCTCAGGTGAGGAGCCTACAAGATGAATACCTGGAAATCCGAGATAAAACATATACGGCGAAGGATTTATTGACCTTAAAGATCTGTAAACTGACAATGGACTTAAATCAAGTTCCCTTTCCCATCTTTGAGAAAGAACAACCTGAATAATATCTCCTGCTTTAATATATTTTTTTGCCTTTGACACTGAATCTTCAAACTCCTTTTGTGTGCAATCAGAAATAAATTGTGCCTTTCTTTGCTGGAAGTTATTGGTTCTGTAAGGCAATGGCTTTTTTATGAGTGAAATAATTGATTCTATCTTCCCGCAGGTATCCCTGTATATTTTTCTTACAGAAGCATTGCGATTTATTTTTGCATTGCTTATAACCTGGATCTTTCTTTTCAAATGGTCAAAAACAATCATATCAAAACACATCTGGAAATAAAGGTCAGGAAACAGCAGCCGGTCAGGAAGTAAGACCGGAATTTTTTCAATAAACCTCACATAGTCGTACGAGACATAACCAACCGCTCCACCGGCAAAAATTGGAAGTTGTGGAATCTTTGGCTGTTTATAATAATTTACAATCTTCTCAAGCTCAAAAAGCGGGTCCTTTGAATTTATTTTTCTGATATTTCCATTTTCTTCAGTAAATTCCGCAGTATTACCAGAACTTTTGAATAGTTCTCTTGGTTGTATTCCAATAAAGGAATATCTTCCAAGTTTTCCACCCTGTTCAACGCTTTCAAGAAGAAAATTTGTTTCAGAATTAGTTGTGACTTTCATAAAAACGCCAACTGGTGTCTCAAGGTCGGCAAGGGCTTCTGTCCAAACAGGAACGAGATTATAGAGACCCGCCAACTTCTCGAATTCCTTCAAATCAGGATAAATTTCCATTTTTTCTCCTCGACTTTTGGTTTATAAGTTAACATATCGGCGACTCCATTGCAACATTTATGATAAAATAAAAATATGGGTAAATACCTGATCATAATTGGAATTCTTCTGATAATGGTCGGTGTGTTGATTCAATTGAAGATGCCTCTGGGAAAGCTGCCCGGTGATTTCTCCTATCACAAAGGAAACTTCCATTTTTATTTTCCTCTGACCACGTCAATTATTCTGAGTATTCTGCTTACCCTGCTTCTCAGTTTTCTTTTCAGGAAATAACCATGAAAACGAAACCTCTTTATGAGAAAATTTCTCCTTTTGACAACATAAAAATAGAATATTCACTGTTTTTTCACAGATATAAAGTGGCAGCAATCAATTTCAGGCCTGAAAAATGGAACAAGGCAAGAAACGCAGAAAAACTTGAGTGGTTTTTTACTCAGGCAGCAAAAAAACACTGTGAGCTTGCGGTTGCTCCGGAAGGAATCCTTGAAGGATACATTTTCTCTGATGTTATCTGGCACAGAGAAAAAACAGCTGACTTTTTTGATATAGCAGAACCAATCAATGGAAGATATATAAAACATTTTCAGTCTCTCGCAAAAAGATTGAAAATTTCTCTCTGTTTCGGATTCGCAAGAAAAGAAAATGACCGGATCTTTAATAGCGCTGTGTTTATAGATTTTAATGGAATTATATGCGGTATCTATAATAAACTTTCCGAAGGAACGCGTCCATCGTGGAAATTTTCAAGACAGGGAAACAAAATCAGGGTTTTTGATACACCATTTGGAAGATGCGGAATTCTTATCTGCAGTGACAGATGGTATCCAATTATCGCAAGAACTCTTGTTCTTGATGGCGCGCAGTTTATCCTTATCCCGACCTATGGCTCAAAAAATACGGCACAGAACAGGGCAGTACTTGCCAGATCAAGAGAAAATGGTGTACCAATCGTTCAGGCAAATGTAGGGATGAATCTTATTATAAATAGGGGCGAAATTGAAATATACAGTCGTGGAATCAACAAAATCACAACCGGCTACATAGATATTCCTGTAAAACCTTCTGGGGAAGCAGTTTATGCATGTGAAAAGGAATTTCTGAAATGCCAGAAAAAAATTCAGGTAAACTGGTATAAGACAATAACCAAAAGGTTGAAAAAAAACAAACCAACAAGAGATGAACAAAGACATTTTATTTCTGATAAGATGTTTGAAAAATTAAAAAAAACAAAGTGGGGTGAAGATCTTATAAAATGGAAACCAGAAAATTAGGCAATACAGGAATCGATGTGAGCATTATCTCTCTTGGTGGAGTTGCTTTTACATGGCTTGGCAAAAAACGTTCAGATTATTTGATTGATTTTTGCGTTGAAAGTGGTATCAACTATATAGATATTTATTCGGGCACAGCTGAAAAAATCAGGGATTCACTGAGAAAACACAGAGGAAAAATCTTTATCTCCACAAGAGGAACTTCAAAAACCATTGACAATCAATTGAAAGAATTCGGGCTTGATTATTTCGATATTTTTCTTTTGAGCATGATAGACGACAAAAAACATCTTGACGGGGCAATAAAAGAGGCGGAAATTCTTGAAAAATTCAGAAACGAAAAATTCAATATTTTAGGAATATGTACCCATAATCCTTCTCTTTATGAACAAATACTGAAGCAGGAAATTTTTCAGGTAATGATGATTCCCATAAATTGTATAGATGAGGTTGACAAAAATTTCCTTGAAAAAGCATCAGAAAAAGGAAAAGGTATCATAGCCATGAAACCTTTTGCAGGGGGAAATATTAGAAAATATGATTCTGCTATAAGGTATGTTCTGAATCTGCCTGTTTCCACAGCAATTATAGGAATGGCAAGGGTTAATGAAGCAAGAAAAAATTTGAGTGTGCTTAAAAACCTCGAAATAACAAAGGAGGATCTGAATTTTTACAAAAAAATTCGCAAGCAATTTGCAGGACAGTTTTGCAGATACTGTGGACATTGTATTTTCCCTGATCCCTGCCCTCAAAATATTCCTGTAAGAACAATTATGATGCTTGAAACCCTGGCATATCAGGGAAATCTTAAACGGCGAGTTTCGGAAAAAATTCTCAAATCAATAGAAAATTGCATTGGGTGTGGTAAATGTGAAGAAAGATGTCCCTATAAGCTACCCATCAGGAAACTTCTTCCCCTGAAGGTAAAAAAATACCTGGAAATCACAGGATAGTCTCCTGAACAACCACACAATAAAATTTATCTATCTCCGGGATCCTGATGATAAACTTTTCCTTCGATTTTGATACACTTAATTTACCGAACGGGCTGAATATTTTTTCTATACGCTTGTTTTCCGGTGGAGCAAATTCCAGAACAAAATTTTTTTGTTTCTTTTCTGTGAAATTTGTTAATGTGATGGTGTACCCATCTTTTCTTTCAAGCAGTACTGCCTCTATCAAAGGGTTTGAACAGACCAAATTTTTCTCCAGAGGCCCGATTAAATCTCCAACAATCATTCTGACCTGGCTGTTGTATTCTGTCGGGAAAAACAAAGAAAGTTCGTCCTTATCTCCTCCCCTTCCATATGGCTGTAAAGGGATGGCATCCCTCACATATGCCGGTCCAAATAAAGCACCAACAATTATTGCCTTTCCCTTTCCATAATTGTTCTCAACAACTGCAATCTCTCCATTTGAGTATCTGCCAATCACATTTCCTTTATCCACAATAAAAGTCTGTCTGTATCCATAAACTTTCATACTTTTGCCCGAGTTGAAAACAATGGTGTCAAGTGGTTTCATATGCAAAAGTTCAAGTTTTGGTCTTATCGCATTTACAGTTTTTTCAAGTTTTGCGTCTTTTATTCCAAAAACCTCCTTAAGCACATCCATTGACCTGTTACAATGGTCAAAGAGTCCACCACCTGCCACTGATATAAGAAGCCCTCCTTCTTTCACCCAGTTTTTCAATGCATTCGCTGCTTCTGGTCTCAGATGGTCTCCTATCAAAAAATAGATCTTGAAGTTTTTCAAATAACCTTCAATCAAATCTTCTTCCGAAAGGATTTCAACAGGGTATTGAAGATGCCTCAAAAGAAGGTAAAGAAGATGTCTCTCCTGCGGATAAACACAATTTCCAGGCAAACGCTCAGAAAATGGTTCTCTGGCAAGATCCCATATATCTGTTGTTGAGCTCCACCCTATTGCAATTTTTCCAGGCACCACCTTTGCATCAATCAAATAATCCTCAATCATACCGATAGTTCTGTTGACTCTTTTTGTTGCTTTCATAATTTCAGGATGACCCGTATACGAACATCCGTCCGGCCAGCCAAAAACGTAGTAGTGTAGCCATTTGAAACCTGAACCATACATAATGTAGCTTGCAAGCTCAACAAACTTATCATTGTATCCATATGTTCCTGACGATATTAAATAAGAACCAAGTGGACAGTTATGGTATTTTGCAAGACTTCTTGCTAAAGCTGCTTCATATGACTGGGTTTGCGGTCCAATATAATCAGGAGTTCCACAGAGCCCCCAGGAAATTTCAGAACTGTATTCAGTCACACCTCTTTCCTTGAAAAGTAAAAATATATCATCTCCCCTTCCTATCGCAGGAAAACCACCGATTGTTGGATATACACTTCCTGAATTTACGTATGAACCTTCAGGAAAAATCCTTTCAATAAGTTCAGTCGCTTTTGCATTAACCTTTGCAAAAAGAAGTGTTCTGAATCTGGTTGAATGGTAATGAAATATATCCGAATCTTTTGCTATATCATCAGGGTTTATAGATTGTTGCTTCAGGTATGACTCAAACATCTCTTTACATTTTGGCCAGCTCATAAGTGTTTCAAAGGGTGGTGGACCAGTTTCTTCAATAAGCTTTATGTGAAGTGGAAATTTTCTTCCAAGTTTTTTGTAAAGATCATCCGCAATCCGCTTGTATCTGGCTTCAAGTTTTGAAAAATCCCCTTCATAGCAATCCCTTGTCAGATGAGCGTTTTGAACTGAATAAAAACCTTTTTCAGTGATAAACCCCTTCAATTTTGAATCCTTTCCATACATAAGAGGATGGACGCTATAAGCCTGTCCATTAAGACCTGATGCAACAGCAAGTTTGAACTGAAGTTGGGGGAAAATATCCCTTATAGCACCGGTCAAAAGAATCTTTTTTGCTGGTTTACCAGGTGGATTATATTTCTCAAGAATTCCTATTTGCTTTTTTATCATTTCATCCATTGTAAGCGCCTTATATTCGCCAAGAAGCCCTTTTTCATACTTTTTAAGTCCTACCGCAACATAAACTGTAGTTTCCTCCTTTCCCGGACCAATTGTTATCGTCTTCACAATATTTTCTGGTTTTCCTGTTGAAATATTTACAATCATCTCAGCATCACCTGTCTGAGAAAGAACAATTTCAGGAACCTGTATGGTGTAAACATTGAATCTGTGCCAGGTTGTTTTCTCTCTTTTCTCAAGATGTTCATCCGGACCCGGCTGTTTTTCGAAAATTCCGGTTTTACCGACGAAAAAAGTCTCCCTTGGAGCCCATGGATGATTTCCCATGATAGCAAATCCTGTAATTACTTTCAGTAAACCTTTCCCATTTTTTACTTCAAACTTTACAAAAACAGGTTCTGTAAAATGTGAAAGGATGGGAGGTCGATTGCCTCTTCTCCAGTTCCAGTCATCCCCTGGAACCAGAGACAGATCATCTGTGATGTAGAATAGGTCTATTATTCTTCGGGCAGATGGTCTTTCATTTTTATCCTTTGTCAATAAAATTGTGGCAGGTCCCTTTTCCAGACTTACTTCCATGGACTGATAAACATAATCAGTGTTGTGCCATGCCCACGGCCCCTGAACTGTTTCACCTCTGCCAAAAGGGAAGAATTTCCTGTCCTGCATTCTACCAAAAACTGCTTTCGCTTTTACTTTTTGATTCTGGATGATACTTACATTGAAAACAGAGCCAAAACCATAGCAACTTTCGTATCTTACCCAGATTTTATATTCTTTTGTTTCAGGAACAACGAAAGAAAATCGAGCTTCAGCATAGTTATCAAAGGCATCGGCCTCTATTTTTTGCCTGCTGAAGAAATTTGGCAAAGAAGGGAAATATCCATCATCTGTGATTCTCCATCCCTTTATTAACCTGAAGGATTCAGCTTCAATCGGAAGTTCAAAGCAATAACCTGATGCAGAAATAATAAAAAACATCACGGCAGCTAAAACAAGTTTCTCTTTCATTTTTGGCTCCTGTAAGGTTTACCAAGCATATTATACAAATTCGTATCTTTTTGTAAAAACCTTTATTTTTTTGCATATTAAGATAAAATTGAGGTATGGAGCAACTGGTTAAATTGCAGGAAAAGCTGGCAGAAATGATTGATATTAACAATAGATTGCAGAAGGTTGAAACTGTTGCAGGCTGTGATGTTGCGTATGAAGGAGAAAAAGCCATCGCATGCATTGTAATATTTGATATCTCTACATTTTCAAGTATTGATGTTGTCTTTCATCAGGAAAAGATTTCTTTCCCGTATATAGCCGGGTTTCTCGCTTTTAGAGAAGCACCCGTCATCATAAATGCGATAGCAGAATTAAAAAGGCCTCCTGATGTTTTTATTTTTGATGGACATGGAGTTGCTCATCCGCGGAAAATGGGACTTGCAACATGCGCAGGTATACTTATTGACCAACCATCAATCGGCTGCGCAAAATCAATCCTTTCTGGCAGTTTTTCAGAACCAGATTTTGAAAGAGGAAGTTATTCCTTAATTACAAATGAAAAAGAGGTGGTAGGTGCAGCAGTGAGAACCAAAAATGGAGTTAAACCTGTTTTTGTTTCACCGGGTCATAAAATCGGCCTTCAGCAATCAATTGAAATTATTCTCAAATGCAGCACAGGAAATTTCAGAATTCCAGAACCATTAAGACTTGCCCATATTTTAGCAGGTAAAAGAAAAAGGAGGGATTATGACTTTCTGGAAAATTTTTCTTGTATCTCTTTTTATTCTCAACCTATCACACGGACAGACAGATGAAATCATAAAGCTACCCTCTTTTGAAAAAAAAGGAAATCTTTCTCTGGAGGAAACAATTGTAAAAAGGAGAAGCGTTAGACAATATTCAAATGAAAAACTTTCAATGAAAGAACTCGGGCAATTGCTGTGGGCTGCGCAGGGAATAACCTCTGACTGGGGAGGAAGAAGTGCACCATCAGCAGGTGCAACATATCCACTTGAAATTTATGTTGTTGCAGGGAATGTTGAAAATTTGCAAACCGGACTCTATCAATATTTACCACAGGGCCATTCCTTAAAGTTAATATCAAACGTCGATTTAAGAAACCAGCTGACAGCAGCAGCTTTTGGCCAGCATATGATAAAAAATGCACCTGCAACAATCGTCATTGCTGCTGATTTTGCCAGAACCACAAGGAGATATGGAAATAGAGGTATCATGTACGTACATATTGAGGTTGGCCATTCAGGACAGAACATTTATCTGCAGGCAGAAGCACTTGATCTTGGTACTGTGGCAATTGGTGCATTCGATGAAAAACAGGTTAAAAATTTACTCGGAATAAAAGAGAATCCGCTTTATATTATGCCTGTGGGAAGAAAGGGGGAAAAATGACAGACCGGGAATGTTTTTATGCCTCGATGAACTATCAGAATAGAAACAGGCATCCATTCTGGGATTTATTCGGACCATGGCAGGAAACCCTGGAATTATGGAAAAAACAGGGTTATGATGGAAAGGATGATTTCGGAGCAGACAAACTTGTTCAGATTCGAAATATATTTTCTCCCCATCCTCCATTCGAAAGAAAAATTATTTCTGAAGACAGCCTTCACAGAATCATTATCAATGAGGATGGCGTGATGCTTAAGGAATTCAAAGATAAAAATACAATGCCACAATTTTTGAGATTCCCGGTTGAAACCCGTCAGGATTTTTTGAAATTCTGGGGAGAAAGAATGAATACAGATATCGGTGCCAGAATTGGTTCAGACTGGAAACAACAATTGATCAACGCTGAAAAAAGTGATTGTCCTTTCTTCATTACAGCAGACAGATGGGTTGGGTTTTTTGGACCATTAAGAAATCTTGTGGGAGTGGAAAAACTGTGCATGCTTTTTTATGATGAGATTGAGTTTGTGGAAGAAATGATGGACGCTTTTTTACAGCATACTTTAGAAACAATGAAGCGGGTTCTCGAAGTTGTTCATGTTGATATTCTGATAATCTGGGAAGACATGGCTTATCATTCAGGTCCGCTTATTTCCCCCGATATGGTAAGAAGATATATGCTTCCGCAATACAGAAGACTTATTGATTTTGTTAAAAACTATGGGAAAAAGGTATCCTTTGTTGCGCTGGATAGCGATGGAAATGTTGACAGTCTCATTCCAATCTGGCTTGATGCAGGAATTGATATTATTTATCCTTTTGAAGTGCAGGCTGGAATGGATGTCATTAAACTGAGAAAAAAATACGGAAAATCCTTAAGAATGTGGGGTGGTTTTGATAAAAAGATTATCGCTAAAAGCAAAGAGTTAATAGATAGGGAAGCTGAAAGGCTTGCTCCGCTTGTTGAAGAAGGTGGTTATATCTGCGGTATGGATCACAGTGCTCCACCCGATATCTCTTTTGAGAATTTCAGTTATTTTATGAAAAAAATGAAAGAGATAAGTAAAAAATAACAGGGAGGTCGTATGGCAAAAAAATATTTAGAATACGGCTTAACAAACCTCGTAAGGGCAAGACCAATAATAATTATAGTTACACTTCATACTGATGGAACGGTTAATGCTGGGACTTTTGGAGCCTATACAAATGTATCTGGTTCAGAAATCGGAATAGCAATAGGTAAACCCTCCCACACTTATAAAAATATAAAAAGAACCGGAGAACTAACCATCAATGTTGTCACAAAATCAATTTCTCATGCCGCAGAAATATGTGGAAAGAATCTTCCCGAAAATAAAAGTGAACTGGAAGAAGCAGGCCTTCACTGTCAGAATTCAAAAAGGGTCTCTGTGCCGATTATCAAAGAATGCGTTGCAAATATTGAGTGCAAATATGTCAAAGAAATTGAAATCAACTATCACAGCTTTGTTATTGTAAAATGTCTGGCTGGATATATTGAAGAAGAATTTATCGCACCCGATGGTGGACTTGACCTGATTAAATCACAGGCAATCTTTAATATCGGTTATCCCGAACCACTCTATGCAACACTGGAAAACCCATTTCTGGCAGGGCAAAAATAATGACAGAGAAAAATCTAAAAAAGAGCCTGAGAGAAAAAATTAATCCAGACCTGGAAGTTGAGATTATACGGGATTCAAAATCTCTTCTGCATATAGAAAACATACACAACAAAAGAAAGTTAAGGATACATTCATGTTTCATCAGAGCACCCGAACAAATTATTGAAGCAATCGCTCAGTACATAACGGGAAAAAGAAAAAGATATAATCGCAATAAAATAATAGCATTTGCAAGAAGGACTTTTTCAACTCAGTTACCCGAGTGCACAGAAACTGATTACAAAGGCAAATTTTATAACCTGAAACAGATATTTGATCAGTTGAACAAAACATATTTCAACAATTCAATCAAATGCGACATCAGCTTCAGCAGGAGATTCAGTGGAAAAAGAACTCGTTCCATCGTTTTTGGCAATTACAATCCAGGGAAAAATCTCATAAGAATAAACAGGGCACTTGACAGTGAGTCTGTTCCTGAATTTTTCATAAGATATATCATCTTTCATGAAATGCTCCATGCTCATATTTATCTATCAGGAATGAATTCCAGCAGACATACAAAAATTTTCAAGAAAAAGGAAAACCGTTACCCTGAATTGAAGCTTGCTGAACAATGGAAGAAAAATAATCTCGGCCTCTTTATCCATTCACATAAGGAGAAAAATTGTGTACAGAAGACTCAATGAAAAAATAATCTTAAAACTTTATAGCATTGTCGGTAAGGAAAATTCAGTTCTTGAAGACGTCAAGCTTACTGACTACAGTCACGATGAGTTTTCACTTAAGGAAATTCATCACAAACCAGAGATAGTTTTAAAACCATCCAGCACAGAAGAAGTATCGAGAATAATGAGGATTGCAACAGAAGAAAACATCCCTGTGGTAGCAAGAGGCGGAGCAACCGGACTTGTTGGCGGATGTGTGCCATGTTTTGGTGGAATTGTAATAAGCACAGAAAGGATGAACAATATCATTGAAATTGACGAAAAAAACCTCATGGTAATCATTGAAGCCGGGGTAAGTCTGAAAGAGTTTTATTCTGCTCTTAAAACGAAAAAACTGTTTTTCCCTCCACACCCGGGCGAAGAAAGCGCAACGATTGGCGGAATCATCAGTACAAATGCTGGTGGAGCAAGGGCGGTTAAATATGGTACCATCAGAAATTTTTTAAGAGGGATTGAAGTGGTGCTTTCTGATGGAAGGATACTGAACCCGGGAGGAAAAATGATAAAAGACAGCACAGGATACAGTTTGCTTCATCTTTTCACCGGCTCTGAAGGAACCCTCGGAATCATAACAAAAGCAATCTTCAGTGTCCTGCCAGAACCAGAGGCATCAGTAACCCTGCTTGTACCCTATGAAAATGTTGAAAAAGCCCTCAGCACAGTTCCTTTCATTTTGAAACAGACAATCCGACCACTTGCGATTGAATTTATCAGCAGGAAAATTATATCCATTGCGGAAGATTATTGCGGTAAACACTTTCCATCAATAGGTGGAGAAATCTTTCTTATGTTTATAGTGGATGGCAACCGGGACGAGATTGAAAAAACCTGCGAGAAAATTGCTGAGACATGTCTTTCGTTTAACGCCATAGATGTTTTGGTGGCTGATTCTGCTCAAAGGCAGGAGGAAATACTCAGTATAAGAAGCATGGTTTATGAGGCATTGAAAGCTTCAACGGTTGAAATTCTTGATGTTTCACTTCCACCTGATCAGATGGCATCACATATCAACTTTGTTGAAAAACTGTCTGAAATCCACAATGTGTGGCTACCCACATACGGACACGCCGGGGACGGCAATCTTCATACGCATATAATGAAAATAACACCTGCTGGCAAAGAAGTGGTTGGATGGAAAGATAAATACAGACACATCAGACATGAAATTATTGCTGATGGAATACGTCGTGGAGGTAAGATTTCTGGCGAACACGGCATTGGACTGGTAAAAAAGGAGTATCTTGAAATGTGCCTTGGAAGGGATTATGTCAATGTTTTGAAAGCGATAAAGAAAACCTTTGATCCACAGTTAATACTCAATCCCGGAAAGATTTTTGACCCTGATTTTCAATGAACAGAAACAATTGAATACCTGGCGCTGAGCAATGAAGCCTCTTTTCCTGCATAATAAGCCAGAAGAACCCGGTTGTTATCAAGCAGAATTCCAGCTGGATGGCCGAAACTCCAGGTATTCATATCCTCCCAGTATTCTGCATAGGAACTTTCCCCTGAAACTCCTTTTTCTTTTCTTTCAGGATTCTGATAAACAACCAATTCCTCAGAAAACCTCCAGGTTTTTCCTCTATCTTCAGACTTTATCAATCTCATTGAACCCGGATAATGTCTGTGCACATAGAAACATAGTAATTCTGTCCCAGAAACAGGAATTGGTGCCGCAATCTGACCCCTGATACCTGTACTGGATGGAAACGACCAGTTCAATTTCCGAATATCTCCATACGCAATATGAATATCTGAATCCTTTTCTTTTTTTCTGTCATATGTCCAGAACATGGATATAATAATCTGCGATCCCGGATCAAAAGAGTTTCTTTGATCCCAGAAATACAATAAATCATCAGGATCCCTGGCAACAGTTTTTATCTCTGTAAAATCTGACCCATCCTTGCTGAAAAGCACTCTGGCGGCATGATATGAAGGACCTCCATTTTTCTCCGGACCATAGGTTTCAAAAAATGCCAGATAACCTGCAGAGATTCTGATGATCGGACCTGTTAAAGCAGGACCCGGTAACGATTGTGTGTCAATCACCCTGTAATTCTGCCATGTTTTTCCCATGTCAGGGGAGTCAACAAGAATCAATTTACCGGGTAAAATTGTATCACTTGAGGAATTATAAAGTTTTGAGCCTTTTGAACAATCAAACCATGAAAGTATCGCAGAAATACCCTGATTCTTCCTCTCAAACAATTCAACTGCCTTTATATCCCCTTTTCTTCCTTCAAATACAGTCTCAAAATCAGAAAACAAAATCTTCCACTCTGTTTCATTGATAAATTCTGCAACAACTCCATTACCATCGGTGGAATCTTTTTTGGTTCCGATTCTAAAACCTGCAAATATCCTTCCGTTTGAATGTTTGAAAAGACCTGTGAATGTACAGACTTTTTTCTCTATTTTTGTTTCTTCCACATCAAAAATAAAACCCTGTTTTTCTATCCTCATTTCAAAACCTCTCTGTTAACAATATTTGGAGGAATATCCCCTCTGAAAAACGCCAGAATATTCTCAACAGCCATCATTGCCATCTTTGTCCTTGTTTCAAAAGTGGCACTTGCGATATGAGGTAATAAGACAACCCTGTCTGATGTTAATAATTCCGGTTCAATATCGGGTTCATTTTCATAAACATCCAGACCAGCACCCCATATCTGTTTCTTTTTAACAGCATCCGCAAGAGCTTTTTCATCAACAACCGGTCCTCTTGATGTATTTATCAATACAGAGGTTTTCTTCATGATAAAAAATTCCTTTTCTCCGATAAGATGTCTTGTCTCAGGTAACAGTGGAACATGGATTGAGATGAAATCTGATTCCCTTAAAAGATTCTCAAGTGAAACAAATTCTGCACCTGTCTCCCTCTCAAGTTCCAGATTTCTCCTGATATCATGATAAAGAATTTTCATTGAAAAACATTTTGCCTTTTTTGCAAAATTGGAACCTATTCTACCTGCACCAATAACACCAAGTGTTTTGCCTGTTATCTCCATTCCAAGAAAAAGGTCTGGCGCCCAGCCCTTAAACCTTCCCTCACGGGTAAATTTATCTGCTTCAACTATTCTTCGCGATACCGAGAATAAAAGCGCCCATGCAAGGTCAGCCGTTGCATCTGTTAAAACCCCAGGAGTGTTTGTAATAACAATTTTTCTTCGCGTTGCTGCTTCTATATCTATGTTGTTATATCCAACAGCGTAGTTGGCAAAAATTTTACATTGGGGACCGGCTGCCTGAAACACCTGGTCATCAATCACATCTGTCAGTAAACACAAAACAGCATCCTTTCCTTTTACTCTTTCAAGCAACTCCTTTCTGTTCAGAGACCTATCTTCACTGTTGATCTCAACATCACAGTGTTTTTTAAGAAGATCAATCGCAGAAACCGATATCATTTTCGTAACATAAACAACAGGTCTTTTTTTCATCAATTCTCCGAGTATATTATTGAACAAGTAACCATGCCCGATTCAATGTTCTCTTTGAATTAGAAATTATTATATCAGGGTCCTGGTCAGAAAGAGGTTTGACTTCAAAACTCAATGGAATCCTTTTCCCGGAATCAAAAAAACCGGTATCGATAAAAACCTGCAGGAATTCAGCAACCTGTTCAGTATCAATCTCGCTCCCCGGCAATCCAAATGGTGGATGATAATCTCCGTACAGAGGAGAGTTTTTGTCCGAAATGAAACAATTACCTATATGAATATGCGTTATGAAATCTTTCACAGGGATTATTGCCTGTGCGGGTTTTTCTCTCAATAGTGGAAGATGGCTTAAATCAACAAGTAATCCAAAATTATCATACTTTTTCCTTATTCTCTCCGCAAAACTCCGAGCCATAGATACCGGCCCTATCAAACTTTTTTTATCAATATCAAAATCAAATACTTCAAGTTCTATCAGCAAATTCTTTTCCTTCGCATATTCACAGATGTCTTCTGTAGAATCAATAAGAAGCTCAAATGCCTTATTTTTTGAACCCTCATCATATCTCCCGCTCAAAAAAGAAAGACCTTCTGCTCCAAGTTCACACGCCTGGTTTATACATTGTTTGAGAACTTTGATGGATTGCTGCCTGGTATTTTCGTCCTCAGAATTTACATTAAGATTATTGCCCAGAAGCACTGGTTGTGAGCCAAACAAAACCTCAATACCAGAACTTTTAACAACATCACTGACAAGTTTTTTTGTTTCCTGATCATTTATAAAGGTTAATTCAATTACTTCAAAGTATTCATCAGATGCAATTTTTTTTACAGAATTCACAATACCTGTTTTATTATTCAGATCATGCGGGAAAGCCATGAAATGAACTATGCCCGGTTTGAAAAATTTATTGATAGGCGTATCCATAAAATTTTTGACAGAATTTTTTTAATATGTTATCAAAATTAAAAATCAAGTCAATCCGCCTGATGAATCCGGTGTGTCTATTTCAATTAAAGAAGGGGGTGTTATAATGATGAAGAAAACATTTTCGCTTTTGATTATTCTGTTTATTCTGTTTTCGTTTTCCTGCGGCAAAAAACAGCCTCAGGAAAAACCGCAATCAGTTGGAAATCCAATAGAACAGTATGGTGGAGTAATGTCAAAAACTCTCCAGAGGGCAAAAGGTATGGATGCTGTCTTACCGATGAAACAATTGATTGATTCTTTTTATGTCCAGGAAGGCAGATATCCATCAGATCTTAAGGAACTGGTAGATAAAAACTATGTGAGAGAAATACCTGCTCCGCCAAAAGGTTACAGGTATTCCTATGATCCTGCTTCCGGAAAAATCGAGCTGGCACCAGAAAATCAGTTATGAGGAACTTTCAGTATTCTTATGGTGGTAATGTTTACAATTTCTCCTGCTGCATACCATTCAACCTTCCATATACCACAACCCTTCTCACTGACAAGCTTTTCCGCCTCAAATTCCTGACACCAGATTGTTGTTTTTGCAGTCTGTTTGGAAAATTTTTCCCTGTACAGGGATCCATCAGGAGCGAATAATTTAAAGGATATTGGTGTACCTATTTTCTGGCGGAAATAACCAACAAATGAAATATGTTCTCTTTCATTAAAATCATCCTTTACACCTTCCCATTCATCAATATCTACTTTCCTGTCCTGATTTCTGTCAATCCAGTAATTGCACACGAAAAAATCAGGGCCATATTGAAATGAAGTCTTTTCGAATATTGTTGCACATCCAGAAACAAGAACAAGGAGAATAACAAGCAGGATTTTATGTCTCATTATCTCCCTGATTAGAAAAACAATCTGCCTAATCAGATTTTTTCTGGAATATCCCCTCCAACCACTGTTTTGCAAGGTCTTTAGCTCCAAGCGCAAAAGTCAGGGATAGTCCGAAACAAACAGAAGCAAGAATAATTATAAAAACACTTGCTATGAACTCTGCCGCTATATTAAATTCCTGAATCGCTATAACAACCCCAAATACAACTATTGCTATCTGTGTGATTCTTGAAAGAAACTCTGCTTCCCTGATACCGGCATTTGATGCAGCCGTGAAAACTATTCCCCTGAATAGTTTGCCTGCGAACAGTGAAACAACAAAAATTATCAACCCTATGATGAATCTCGGGATAAAACCAATAATGGCATCAATAACCGAGGGTGGCAAACTCAAACCCGCAACATTCACAGCGAGGAAAATCACCACAAGTATCACTATCCAGTATACCGCTATCCCAATGAGCTCTGAAACTGACTTTTCTATCTTACCTTTATCAAGAAAAGACTTTAAACCTGAATCCTCTGAAAATTGGTCTATTTTAATTTTTTGAAGTCCCTTCACAACCAAAACATAAATCAACTTAGCCACAAGCCATCCTATAACAAAGGTCAAAAGCGCAGCAAAAAGTTTTGCCACACCGAGCCAGAAACCGGCAGACACCTGTCTTAAAGGTCCGAATACACTTTCTTCTGCTCCCATAAATCCTCCTTTTTGGTTTTATTCCTGCTTTTTCATTATTTTACATGTTAACAAAAAAAAATCAAATGTGTTGATAGAAAAATTCTATCATGTTAAAATTTTTACACATAAAGATTTTCAAACAAAAGGGTCATGGATGCCGCGAAAGAGTCCTTATACAAAACAGATAGAAGCACTGGCAAAAATCAGTCAGGCAATTTCATCGGATTTATATCTTGAAGACATACTGAAACTGATAGTGACTGTTACCGCCGAGGTGATGAATTCGAAAATATGTTCTTTGATGCTGTTGAACGAAAAAAATGAACTAGTTCTGAAAGCAACGCAGTCAATCAGCGAAGAGTATAAGAAAAAACCACCCCTTAAACTCGGGGAAGGAATTGCCGGTATAGTTGCCGGAGAAAATAAACCGATTATCGTGGAAGATGTCAAGCAGGATCCCCGGTATATCCATCACGATATTGCCAGAAAAGAAGGACTGTGTTCCCTCGCAAGTGTGCCAAGAGTGTGAAGGGAAAAATCATAGGTGTCCTGAATCTTTATACTTCCACACCGCACAAATTCACAAAAGGCGAAATAGAAACCCTTATCGCTGTGGCAAATCAGGCAGCTGTTGTTATTGAAAATTCAAGGTTGCTGGTACAGACAAAAGTAATTCAGGAAAAACTCGAAGCCAGAAAACTTGTCGAAAGAGCAAAAGGTATCCTGATGAAACAGGGATTAACTGAAGAGGAAGCATTCAGGAAAATTCAGAAAAAGAGCATGGATCTCAGAAAACCTATGAAAGAAATCGCAGAAGCGATAATTCTCACGCATGAAATTCAGAAATAGAAAACATACCTTTAATATGAGTAGATTTTTCCATAAGGCCTGTGAGTAACAGGTACAATTTTCTTAAAACCAGGTTCACATATTTTCTCAGGTTCCACACCAAAATACCTGGAAAAGCTTTCAAGATAAGGCATAATCTGATATAAATCATTATCCTCAATTTCAAACATTTTGACCTCTTTTCCAAGAATAACATCCTCAATCTTTCCTCTCACATAAATACGACCCCCGTGCATACCTGTTCCTGTATAGTCGCTTATTGAAGAATCCTTATCCAGACCCAGAACTATTATCAATCCGCCTGCCATATATTCACCGAGAAAAGAACCTGCTCTACCGCCCACAACCACAACAGGATACATATCTTTGTATTCTTTCATATGAATTCCTGCACGGTAGCCTGTATCTCCCTTCACAAAAATTTCACCGTCCCTCATAGAATGACCCGTAATATCGCCGGCGTTTCCATAAATTACAATCCTGCCAGAGTTCATGGTATTACCTGAACCATCCTGAACATCATCATGAACCAGTATTTCCAGACCATTCATAAAAACCCCAAGATCATTACCAGGAACTCCTTCAACCTCAATAGTTATCTTATGACTAAGTCCTGCTGCAAGAAACTTATGACCGCAAACACCCTTGACGTTGATTTGATCATATCCCAGTTCTGCCAGTTCTCTTATTCTTTCATTCAGAATTTTATAATGAATGTCAGTGGCATCTATCGTTGTTTTTTTCATACCTCTATTCCCTCACCGACCACCATATGTTTACGGTACTGTTCGGGAAGCATCAGCAATCCAAAGTCGTCATCAAGAAGATACTGTTTGAAACCCGATACATCTATTTTGCTTTTTATAAGTCCTGAATAGATTCCACTTCTTTCAATCTTTCCGGCAAAAATGCAACCAACAATCCTGTTATCCTGTAAAACAATCTTTTTATAAAAATTTTTTTCTTTTCTGGTCAGTATTTCAAAACTATCAGATTCTTCGGGATTTGTGATTCCAAAAGATATTACAGGATACCCGAGGATTTCAACAGAATTCATGGCAAAAAGTCCCTGGTAAACAGCATGACCTCCAGCCATATTTATGCCTGCAATCTTACCCTGTTTTGCAGCTGCAGGCCATATGGCAAGCAAAAAATTTTTATCGCTTAATAGATCTTTGCCTTCAGCAACATCGCCGGCCGCATAAATATCAGGAATGTTGGTCCTCATAAACTGATCAACAACTATTCCACGATTTACTTTTATTCCTGTATCCTTAATAAGGGAAATTTCGGGTCTCACCCCAGCAGCAACAACAAATAATCTGGTTTTTATTTCTGTTCCTGATGCCAGAATAACGTTTTCAATTATTTTATCTTTTGAACAAACTTTTTTTACTGTTTCTTTTTTGTAAACAATACATCCTTTTTGCTGCAAGACTTCTTCAATAATTTCAGAAGCCTGCCTGTCAAGGGTATTTGAAAGCAATTTATCGGCAATTTCAACAATACTTATCCTGATATTATTTCCAAGAAGACCCTCAGCACATTTCAAACCGATCAAACCTCCACCGAGAATCACAGCTTCAGTAATTTTTTCCCCTTCTATATAATCCTTCAGTGCTTTTGCGTCTGCAAGACTTATGAAAGTCCGAATACCCCCTATATCCTTTGAATATCCTTCAATCTCCGGAATAAAAGGTTTACCGCCTGTTGCTATCAGCAATTTTTCAAAATAAATCTCAGTGGTATCGGCAATTGCCCTTTTCTTTTCCAGATCAATATGTTTTATTTCTGTACCGAGTAAAAGCTCCACAGAGTTTTTTGTGTAAAAATCAGATTCTTTAAAAGCCATGTCTTTTTCTGAGATTTTTCCTCCGAGATAATAGGATGTGAGAGGTCTTGAGAAGTTCTGAACATTTTCTCTCGAAACAACTGTAATCTTTCCGGTCCTATCAACTTCTCTGATACCCTCTATGCAACTGACACCTGCAATGGAATTACCTATTATAAGATATTTTGTTTTCATTTATTCCTCTGTTATTTTCCTGCCATCAGAATCAACAAGATATATTGCTTCATTCGGACAGTGTTCAACGCAGGCGGGAAATTCTCTGTCAACGCACAGATCACATTTTGAAATTGCTTTTTTCTCTCTTTGATCCATTTTTATAACTCCGAGAGAACATACCATTATGCACATCCAGCAACCGACACATTTTTCCCTGTTATGTAAAACCCTGCCTGTATCTTTGTCCCGGTACATTGCTCCCGTAATGCAGGCTTCTATGCAGGGTGCTTCATCGCAATGTCTGCACTGGATGGCAAAAGATATGCTTCCCTTCTCTTCAAAGAATATTCCTGATTCAGGCTTTACTTCTTTTCCCCTGTATGCCTTTATGATATCTTTTGACTTAGAATGCTGGGTTATGCAATAGACTTCACACAGCCTGCAACCAATACAATAGTTCTTTTTGATATGGATTCTTTTTGGTTTTACCATGCCTCACCCGCGTGTTTTACACCAAGTATTTTAAGCTCCATTTCATTAAGGGATATACCTCTTAACTGTTCTCTGTTGCCCCTTAACGATTCTATCGCATTGATACCCATTCCACCGAGCATTTCCTTTATCTCAAAAGACCAGGCTCTCAACAGGTTGACCAATCTTTTTGCTCCTATCTCCGGATTAAGTCTTTTTGTCAGATAGGGATCCTGAGTTGCAATTCCCCAGTTGCATTTCCCGGTGTAACACTTCTGACACACATGACAGCCAAGAGATATCAAAGCCGCAGTTCCAATATAAACTGCATCAGCTCCAAGAGCAATCGCCTTTATAACATCGGCGCTTGTCCTGAATCCACCTGCTGCTACAAGAGAAATCCGGTTTCGTATGCGTTCTTCTCTCAACCTCTGGTCAACGACAGCAATGGCAATTTCAATCGGTATCCCAACACTGTCTCTTATTGCAACCGGAGCAGCACCTGTCCCACCCCTTATTCCATCAATTGTTATAAAATCAGCGCCTGCTCTAACAATTCCACTTGCGATCGGTGCAACATTGTTCACAGCAGAAATCTTCACTCCAACCGGTTTTTTATAACCTGTAGCCTCCTTTATGGCATATATCAGCTGCTTCAAATCTTCAATCGAGTAAATATCGTGATGCGGAGCAGGACTTATGGCATCACTGCCTTCAGGAATCATCCTTGTCAGAGATATTTCTTCTGAAACCTTCTCGCCTGGAAGGTGACCTCCTATTCCTGGTTTTGCGCCCTGCCCGATTTTAATCTCAACCGCAGCTGCATTATTCAGATAATCCACATTGACTCCAAACCTTCCGCTTGCTATCTGAACAATTGCCCTGTCAGCATAAGGATAAAGGGATTGATGCATACCCCCTTCTCCGGTATTCCAGTATATTTTTGAAACCTTTGCTGCTTCTGCTAATGCTTTACAGGCATTTAAAGAAATCGAACCAAAACTCATCGCGGAAAACATAATGGGTATTTCAAGTTCAAGTAAACCCTGTATTTTTTCTTTGACTGACCAACCGCCACTATCCAGTTTTTCCACTGTTATTTTATCCTGTTTTCCGCCTATAAATGTCTTCAGTTCCATTGGTTCTCTCAATGGATCTATGGAGGGATTTGTAACCTGTGCAGCATTCAGAAGCAAACAGTCAAAATAATTTTTATGAGGTCTGTCGCTACCCATGCCTGTAAGTATAATCCCACCGGAGTTCGCCTGTCTGGTAATACCATAAATATATCCTTTTTTCCAGTGTGCATTTTCTCTTGTTTCAGAAGGATTACGTTTAATCCTGAGGGCACCTGTCGGGCATAGTTCTTCACAGAAATGGCATCCAACGCATTTGATATCACGGGAAATTGTTTCTCCTGATTCCCCATCCCAGATATGAACATCATTGGCACAAACCCTGACGCAAGCCTGACACTTTATGCATTTTTCCATATCTCTCTCAATAATAAACTCGCTTATGGCTTTGGGTTTAGCCATGTTTCACCTTCTTTTGTTGTTCACTTTCACAACAATCGGTTCTCCTGCTTCCGGCATCCAGACTTTTTCAGGTCTGGCGCATATCTTTCTTATCGCTGACTCTTCAGAGGCGACATAAACAAAATCAGAATCACTCGCAGCGACAAGTGGCCTCAATTTCAACCTGTCATTCAGACCAACAACAGTATCACTATTTGCAACAACAACCGCAAATGGACCATTAATCAAAGCAGAAGCATAAACTATTCTCAGAGTTTTTAACAGTCCCTGTTTTCCGGGATCCTCTTCTTTTTCAATTTTTGACCAGAATGGAGAAGCAAGTACATAACCACTTATTTCAAGGTCAAGTCCATGTTTCCTGCACAACAGATCAAAAAGATAGGTAATCACCTCGGTGTCAGTATAAAATGTGCAATAGTATCCAGCATTTTCAAGATATCTTCTGTTTATTCCATAAGAAGAAATTTCTCCGTTATGGACGCATGACCAGTCAAGTATACCAAAAGGATGAGCCCCTCCCCACCATCCCACAGTATTTGTTGGAAATCTGTTATGAGCAAGCCATATGTATCCTTTATAATCTGATATCCTGTAAAACTCAGCCATTTCGTCAGGATCTCCAACACCTTTGAATATTCCCATATTCTTGCCAGAAGAAAAAACACTTGCATTATTGAATTGTCTGTTAATGCTCATAACTGTTTCAAGAATGAAGTCTTCTTCAGAAATCAAACCATCAGAAAATTCATCCTTTATAACCAGAAAATACCTGTACAGAACAGGCACAAAAGATAGACTTTTAATCTTTTTGATCGGAATCGGTTCCTGTTGAATGATGTTAAATCTTGTTTCAAGGAATCCCTCAACATTTTCTTTTTCCCGGGGCTGGTCATACATAATGTGAAAACACCATCTGTCCTGAAATTCAGGATAGATTCCATAGCCAGCATAACCAGCCCCGAGTCCATTGCCGCGCTCACGCATCATACATATCGAAGAAATAATCAGTTCTCCTGAAAACGCGTTACCGTTTCTGTTTACAATACCCGAAATTCCACAACCGCAAGATATCCGGCTGGTCTTTTCCAGATTCTTAAGCTGCTCATATGTCATTTTTTATCCTGATTCAGTTTAAAGAACCGGAAGATATGTTTCAATCTCATAAGTATGAACCCTTTTCCTGTATTCATCCCATTCAATTTTCTTTGATGTTATAAGATTGGCAAATATGTGCTCGCCAAGTATCTCCTTAAGCAGGTTACTGTTCTCCGCAATTTCAATTGCCTCGATGAGGCTCCCTGGCAGGCAACTCACTCCAAGATGTTTCATCTCTTCTTCAGTAAGATGGTAAACATCCCTTTCCAGAGGCTCTGCCAGAGGATATTTATTCTCGATACCGGATAAGCCCGCAGAAAGCATGCATGCAAAAGCGAGATAAGGATTGCACGCAGGATCAGGCGAACGAAATTCTATCCTTGTTGCCTTCTCCTTTCCCGGTTGATACATCGGCACTCTTATCAAGGCGCTTCTGTTCCTTCTTGCCCAGCAGATGTATACCGGAGCCTCATAACCAACAACAAGCCTCTTATATGAGTTAACCCATTGATTGCATACAAGAGTAATCTCTCTTGCGTGCTTCATAATGCCCGCAATGTAATGCTTTGCATCAGCCGAAAGGTAGTCTTTGTCATCACCATCAAAAAAGATGTTCTTACTTCCCTTAAAAAGCGATTGATGGGTATGCATTCCAAAACCATTGACTCCGTATATTGGCTTCGGCATAAATGTGGCATAAAGACCTTTCATCTGCGCTATTTCCTTAACCACTGCCCTATAAACCATTACAGTGTCAGCCATTGTCATACCATCTTTGTAGCGAAGGTCTATTTCATGCTGGGAAGGAGCTACCTCATGATGGCTGTATTCAACATCAATTCCCATCTGTTCAAGAGAAAGAATTATCTCTCTTCTCACCTCTCTGCCGGCATCCAGTGTTATTATGTCAAAATAACCACCATCATCAAGGATCTGTGTGGTCTTCTCATCTTTGAAAATAAAAAACTCAAGCTCTGGTCCAACAAAAAATGTATACCCATGTTTTGCTGCTTTCTGAAGGGCTTTTTTCAAAATATACCTGCTATCGCCCTCATAGGGAGTTCTGTCAGGATTAAGGATATCACATATCATGGCTGCCACTGCTTTTTCCTTTGGTCTGTATGGAAGCACAGTGAATGTTGAAATATCAGGCATAGCAACCATATCTGATTCATCAATTCTCGCAAAGCCTTTTATTGAAGGGCCATCAAATCCCATACCATCATCAAGAGCACCCTTGAGTTCTTCCTTTGTGATTGTAAATCCTTTCATCTGCCCGGAAATGTCAGCAAACCATAATCTGATAAATTTAATTCCATTTTCTTCAACCAGTTTCAATATATCCTGTTTTTTCAATTCTTTTCTGTTCATTTTGCCTCCGTATAACTGTGTTTTTTCACTTCTTTTTCCTATTTTATTTTCCGAGCAAACAAAAAAGCCCGGAAAAGCATCTCTGCTTTTTCCGGGCTGCATCGCCCTTTATCCCCTTTGAATTTTACCGCATCACTGCCTTGTAATTCTGTATTAATTTTACCTTAAAATTTTTTCCTGTCAAGAGCCCGCATGAAAAATGGTACGCAGGTAATTCTTTTGTAACGATCATTCACACCTGTTTATTATCTTCTGCAGGAGTTTTTTGGATCGGAGAAACAATGAATCGAGGATAATATTTTTCATAAAGATGTTTCAGTCTCTGGACCGTAACATGTGTGTATATCTGGGTTGTTGTAATATCACTGTGTCCGAGCAATTCCTGAACTGTTCTGAGATCAGCACCCCGATCAAGAAGATGAGTGGCAAAACTGTGTCTGAAAACATGAGGGGTAACCTTTTTTGTTATACCGGCAATCCTCGCCCACCGTTTAATAATTCGTTCAACAGACCTTGAGGTAAGTCTATTGCCTTTTCTGTTTAGAAAAATAAAAGGAGTACGAACATTTGTACGTTTTTCAATATAATCAAAAATATAGTTAAGTGCATATGAACCGACAGGAACTATTCTTTCTTTATTACCTTTACCTTTGATCCTCAATGTACCCTCTGGGATGTTAATATCCGATATTTTTAATGAAACAAGCTCTCCCACCCGCAGACCGGAAGAATATAGAAGTTCCATAATCGCTCTATCCCTTAGCACCATTTCATCATTACCACCTGCAGATTCAAGAATCTTTTCCACCTCCTCATATGTCAGAAAAGAGGGCAGTCTTTCTGGAAGTTTTGGAGAAGAAATAAGAAGTGCCGGATTTTTTCTGATATACTGGCGTTTAATAAGAAAATTAAAAAAAGATTTTATTGCCGCGATCTTCCTTCCTGTACTGCGCGGTCCATAATTCTGCTTTTTCAGCTGAAAAAGGTATCTTCTTAATAAATCTATGTCAACAGAATCAATGTTATAATCTGCAAAAGAAAGAAATTGCCCAAGGTCTGTTCTATATGCAGAAACGGTATGGCGCGAATAATTTTTTTGATGAGTAATATAATTGAGAAATTCTCTGAGATACCCCTGGCAGGTCTTTTTATCCAGAGACATCAATCAATCCTTCCCTTTGTTGACAAAATCCTGGTAGATTCCACCATCGCCGCTTCTTTCAAAGCAAGGCCGAGACCCTTGAAAACCGCTTCACATATATGATGAGTATTTTCGCCTGAAAAAAGCTTAAGATGAAGATTTATGCAGGCGTGATTTGCAAAAGCCCTGCAAAACTCCTGCAAATTTTCAATATCAGAAAAACCGCATTTGTCTTTGAAGATGGGTATGGAAAATCCAAGAAAAGGCCTGCCGGAAATATCAACAACAACATGTACAAGGGTTTCATCCATCGGCACCGCCGCAAATCCAAATCTTCTTATACCCTTTCTATCTCCCAGGGCTTGCCTGAAAACATCTCCCAGACAGATACCAATGTCTTCTACGAGATGATGATCATCAACATGTATGTCGCCTGTGGCTTTTAAGGTTATGTCAAAACCGCTGAAAAAAGTGAGTAAACTCAGCATGTGACTCCAGAATCCAAGTGGACAGTTAATTTTTGCCTTACCTTTTCCATCAACCACCAGATGAATCTCTATTGAGGTTTCCCCTGTTTTGCGAAAAACCGATCCACTTCTCCTTTTCCTGACCATCATTCCACCCTGTAAATTGATATTCTGTTTTTGCCTTTTTCTTTTGAAACAAAAAGCGCCCTGTCCGCTTTTTTAACTATTTCTTCCCAACTATCCCCATGCTCGGGGAATGACGCTATCCCGAAGCTCATTGTTATATAAACTTTGTTGCTGTCGTCAAGTTGAAATTCGTGAGAAATAACCTCACTCTTAATTCTCTCAGCCACTCTGTGGGCTTCCAGACTGTCCGAAAATGGTAGTAAATATATGAACTCATCACCCCCAAATCTGCAGATAATGTCTGAATCTCTCAATAATTTCTTAACAAATCCACCAAATTGAGAAAGCAGGATATCGGTGAGAGGATGTCCGAAACGATCAACATAATACTTGAAATTGTCCAGGTCAGAAATAATAACTGATACAGGAAAATGGTTTCTTCTCGCTTTTGAAAATTCTTCTCTTATCCTCTGCTGAAAATATCTTTTGTTGTAAAGTCCTGTCAGAGAATCTGTTATTGAAGCAAGCGCTATTTTTTGATGAAGAATGGCGCTTTCAAAGATTGATGAAACCTGGTTTGAAAATATTTCCACAGGTTCTTTGATATATTCAAAAAAGTCCCTGTGCCGTATTTCAAAACCAATCAATGCGGTCGCCATTATATGATTTTCATTTGCAAAAGGAATAATCGCAACCGATGAGAAATTGTTTAGAGAATATTTTTTTATAACATCTTCTATCTTTGCTCTGGTATCACCGACAATAACTCCAGGATAAAAAGTTCTTATGTGATAAGTTTCATTTTTCTTTCTTATCCTGTTTCCGGAAGCGTTATTAATAACAAACTCATTATTTTTGGCAAATTTTTTCAGTTCACTGTCATTGATGATGAAAATACCTGTATTTCCTTTGAAAATCTTTACAAGAACATCAAGAGTCTTTATTGAAAGATCTTCCACCGACATCGTGGGAACAGCATCAAGCTGAAAATTGTGAAATGTTCTAAGATACGAATTATAGTCAATTATTTTCCTGTAATAGTATTCAACAAGTGTAAACACAAGAAAAAGCAATCCACCGCAGGTTACTATAAGTATCCAGGCTGAACGAACAAGTGCCTTAAAGGATTTGAGAGGTTGCAGGTATCCTGAATAAAAAAGAATCAAAACCACTATCAATACTATAGAAGAATATTTGCAGACAATCAGAAGTTTTCTTTCTTTCTCCATAAATATTATGTTATTAGAAATTACAAAAAAGGTCAATTATACAGATATTGAACCATCTTTATGCTTGAAGTTTGAGGTATTGGCCAATAATTTTTATTATTTCATCTGTTGCACCCATATTTTCAAGTATAACCCTGAAACCTGCCTCTCCCATTTTCCTGCATGTTGTCGGATTATTCAGCAAAAATTCCATTGTTTTGTAAAGTTCTTCAAATGAACCAACCTCCAGACCTCCACCGGCATCAATTATTTTTTTCCACTCCTGTTCAAAATCCCAGTGAAATTTGCCATAAATCACCACCTTTTTGAAAGCAAGGGGCTCTATTGGATTCTGACCACCTGCAGGTACAAGTGAACCGCCAACAAAGGCAATATCACACCTTCTGTAAAATTCAGTTAGCAATCCATATTTATCAACAATCAGAACCCTCGCTTTACCGGTTGAAGAGCTCAATTTTTCGTACTGTATATTTTTTTGTCTCAATATCTGATAGATATTGGTTCTATCAAGTGCTCTTGGAACGATGACAAAAGAAATATCTCTGTATCCTGTTAGAAGCTTTTTGATAATTTCAACCACCGGTTCTTCCTCTCCGCGGTGGATTGAACCAAAAACAATTATTTTTGAATTAAATTGTTCTGCTGCTATTTTACTCAACTGATATGCCTGGTCAAACTTTGTACTTCTTGAAACAACAATCTTTTTATTACTTACTCCAAGCTTTTCAATCCTGGAAGCATCTTTTTCACTTCTCATAATAAAGCAATCAACCGTATTAAGGATATGACGAAGAATAAACTTAAAAAATGAATATTTTTTGAATGAACTTTCTGATATTCTACCGTTCAAAATCAGAATTGAACTTTTGTATCTTTTTAAGTTTATAAAAAGATTAGGCCAGATCTCTGTTTCCACAGAGATAAAAATTTCTGGCTTTATTGTGGTAATTGCATTTCTCACAGTTAAAGAAAAATCAAAAGGCAGGAAAATCTTTATGATATTGTCTGACAGTTTCTGGTGGGCAACAAACCTGCCTGCCCTGCTGACGCAGGAAACAACAATCTGCCTGTCTTTGAATTCCTGAGATATCCTTTGAATCAAAGGTAAACTGGCAAGAAGTTCACCAATTGAAACAGTATGGATCCATATATTACTTTTACGGAGCTTTGTCAATACCTCTTTATCATAAATTCCACATCTTTCAAGAAAATCATGATATCTTTTATCCCTTCCAAAAAGTCGTCTTCCAAAAACCGGTAGAGAAAGGAAAAGGCCGATTCCGTAGATTGTGTCGTAGAGTACCTCAACGAAGTATCGCATCATTTTTGAAAAAGAAGATCAGCAGGAAAAAGATTGTTCCTGCCTATCAGTCCATTCGGGTCAAAGGCTTTTTTTATTCTTACCATATCCTGAATTCCTTTTTCCCCGTACATCATTTTAAGATAGGGGTATTTGATTTTCCCGATCCCGTGTTCAGCAGCAACAGTTCCGCCAAGAGAAATAGCTTTTTCAATACAACTTATATAAATCTGTCTGGCAAGTGTTTTTTCTCTTTCATCAGCGGGAAAAAGATTGAAATGAAGATGATTTTCACCAATATGACCGAACAGAACCGTCTGAATCCCTGATTCTCCTGAAAATCTTCTGTAAAACGAAACAAGCTCTTTGAAGTTTCTTTCAGGTACGGCTATATCAAGAGAAATCTTTGTTATTTTAAGTTTTCTGAAATACGCATTGATGTTTTCAGGAAGTTTGTGTCTGAAGTCTATCAACCTCTGATAACTTTTTGGTTCACCTCCAACCCAGACATCTCTTGCATTGTATTTTTCAGAAATTTCAAGCCAGCGTTCCATCAATTCAGTCGTATTTGTGCTTTCTATGTAAAATCCACAGGTTCCAGGAGGAATCTCTGGAAAATCATTTTTTAGAAAGGATAGACTTGCACTGTCAAAAAACTCAAGGGTGTAAATATCACTGATAAAATCTTTTTTAACCTGTGAAAGGAATTCAAACATTCTGTCTTCTGACGGAAGAAAAAAAATCATAATGAATCTATCCGGAAGTTTATCTATCAACAATACCTCAACCTGGGTTATCACCCCAAGAGTACCTTCTGAACCTATGATAATATCAATTAAATCCACATTTTTTTTAGAAAAATACCCTGCAGAACATTTAATCTCCGGTGTTTTATAAGAAGGTATTTCAAAGGTTAAAAAATCAGTCCTTATCACACCCCTATCATCTGCAAAAAACCTGCCTCTGGGTATCTCCACAAGCTTACCGCCTCCGGTTACCATTCTGAGTTTCAATACATATTTTCTGGTCGCACCAAATCTGAAACTGTACTCACCTGAGGCATTTGTGGAAGCATTGCCTCCGATGAATGCATTTCTTTCAGTGGGAAAAGGCGGATAGAATTTTCTTACATTATCCGCCCGTTGAAGAAAATCATTTACAACGGACCCGGCTTCAAGTACTGCTCTATTACCATCAATGTTAATTATGCCATTAAGCCGTTCAAGTGAAATAACTGAACCCTCAAGAGGAATCCTGCCTCCAACAGTTCCTGTTCCACCACCTGAGACTGTCAGCGGCATCTTCTGTCTATTACATTCATTTACAATTTCCAGTATTTCCTGCTCATTTTCCGGTATGAAAACCTTTTCACATTTTCCGCCCGAAAAATTTGAAGAATCCTCAAGATAACTCAATATCTCATCACGATTTTCCTTGATAATCACCTGAAAACTCCTTTCCTCTGATTCCAACAACAACAAGTTTATTTTCATTCGCTATCTTTATTAGTTCATTCTGATCAAGCATGATGGTCTTATCGGCTTCAACCGCTATAATTTTTCCGCCTGCAAGGACCATATTTCTTATTGTTTCAGGACCCACTGTGGGAAGGTCAAACCTGATATCCTGAAAACTCTTTATTACTTTTATAACAACAAAATCTTTACAGAACCTACCCGCTCTTTCAATCATCCTGTCAGTGCCTTCAATGGCTTCAACTGCAACTATCATACCACTTTTAATCGCCAATGCCTGACCCACCCCCATAGATGCAATCTTTTTTGCGACTTCCCATCCGAAATTGATGTCTTTCCACTGACTGGTATTCGGTTCAATTTCTGTATACAGTTTTTCCCCTGCAAGATAATTTCTGAAAACATCTGTAAGCGGAATAATTTCAATGCCCTGTTTTGTAAATACATCTATAAGATTTTTCAGGATGTTTTCCGGATTCAAAACCATATTTTTTAAGAACTCTTTTCCAGACTCTGCCATACTGCTGTTAAAAAGTTTTGAAGGTTCTATTTTTCCCGCAAAAACAAGTTTTCTTATCTGATTTTTACTCGCATATCCGAGGAAGGCATCAATATCTCCAAAATCCAGGACTATCTCATTCTGATAACCAGCCCCTGCCCCAAAACTGAAAACAACAGGATCAAAACCCATCAATTTTAACTCGCTGTGTGCAACCTGCGAAAATCTACCACCGGAAACGAAAAGACCTATTTTCTCCTGCATTTTACCTCTCTGGAAATTTTATTTTTCGTATTCAATCGGATCCTTTAGTCCAGCTTCTGAGAACGCCGCAAGTCTTATCCTGCATGAATCACAAACACCGCAAGCTTTTTCAGCGCCCTTATAACACGACCATGTCAGTGAAAAATCAAGGCCATGCTGATGTCCAATTTTAATAATTTCTGATTTTTTTAATGTTAGAAGAGGCGCCTTCAATATAATTTTCCCACCTTCAGCGGTCTTTTTGATACCGCTGTCTATAACAGTCTGAAATGCCTTAATAAACTCTGGCCTGCAATCCGGATAACCTGAATAGTCAACACTGTGAACACCGATTACAATATTATCAGCATCAAGAGATTCAGCATAAGCAAGCGCCAGAGAAAGAAAAATTATGTTCCGTGCAGGCACATAAGTTGCCGGTATATCAGATGTTGAAGGTTGCATTTTGAAATCAGCATCTACAAGGGAAGAAGGAAGCCATGACAGGTCAACATCAAGAAATTTGTGATTTCTGACTGCCAGAAATTCACCAATTCTTTTTGCACACTCAAGTTCTTTTCTGTGAACCTGTCCATAAAAAACACTCATAGCATAGATTTCACTTCCTGCTTTCTTTTCAATCGCAGCAGCGACAAAGCTGTCTATACCACCAGAAATAAGAACAACTGATTTCATTTTATATCCAGAATTCTGTGCAGCTGTAATCTTAAAAAAAGGTTCGGCATGCCAATTTTTTTTATTTCTTTTGCAATCATTTCCGCCACTTTTAGATTGTTATCAACCGGCTGAAGAATCACCGGCTTGCGGATTTTTGTATCAATAAAATCAATGTCTTTTTTATCTTCTATAACATACTTAAATTCGTGTGCGTTTTTCCTGAACCTGATGTCATAACCATTCTTCATAAATTCCAGGGCCTGTTTCTTGGGACTTACACATAACCAGTCAACATCAATCTTTCTCCAGATCGTCCCGTTCGTTTCGACTGCGACAAAGTATCCTTTCTTTTTCAAAAGTGAAGATAGCTTTGAAAAATCCTGCATATAAGGTTCTCCACCCGTTATGATAACATTGAATATATTCGCCTTTTCTTTCGCAAGAAAATCAATCTTTTCAATAATTTCCTTTTCTTCCATAAGAATCATTTTTCTGAACGCCTCAGGGGTATCACAAAATCGGCATCTCAGGTTACATCCATAAAATCTTATAAAAACTGCTGGAATGCCCTGTCTCCATCCCTCTCCCTGAATTGAGGAGAAAATCTTGCAGATTTCAAGCATTCTCAGTACCAGCCCTCTTGATATGCTGTTTCATACATTACCACTATATTTTCAGGCGGAGTCACAGATTGCAGATTATGGCAGGGTCCAAGAAAAAACCCACCATTTTCACCAAAGATTCTTATGTTTTCAATAACCTCTTTTCTCACTTCCTCAATGCTTCCAAATGGTATTGTATACTGATTATCCATCGCTCCGTGGAAACAAATCCTATCACCAAAGTCTCTTTTCAGCGCAATTCTGTCCATTCCCCTGCAACGCCACTGAACGGGATCAAGAACATCCATTCCGCATTCAATCAAATCAGGAATAATGTCTCTTATCGCACCATCGCTATGGGTTATCACATATGCTCCATTCTGATGAGCGAGAGACATCATTTTTTTCATTCGTGGAAGGAAAAATTTTCTTATGCATTCCGGCGAAAAAAGAAGGGTTTCCTGTGAACCGAAATCCTCTGCCACCATTGTCAGTAACACCCTGCCAGGAATCTGCTGGTAAATTCCCTCAGTAATCCTGTAATAAAGTTGAAATATCTTCTCCATACAATAATCAACAATGTCTGGCTTTTCCATTAAATCCATCATCGCCCTTTCCAGACCTCTCAATTGTGTGTATCTGAGAAAAGGTTCCATCCCCCCTCCTATAACCGGAAGATTTTCCCTGCCCTCTATTTTCTTTTTTATACCTGAAAAATCGAACCAGTCAATTTCAGGAAACCTGTAATTTTTTTTAATCTGCTGAACCGTTTCAAATTCAGCAAGAGGGTGGTATACACATTCAGAATAAACACCTTTTCCATATGAAATATTCTCAAAGCCACAGCCAAAAAAATCTGTATTTTCCGGTAGAGGTGGACCAGTATAATCAGGCGAAACACCTACGATTCTGTCAATATGCAGTCTGTTAAAAAGCTCTTCCATTTCAGAAATCCCGAGATACTTCATCACAATCTCCAATGTCTCATTTGTTGCTCTCCAGAACAATGGAATTCTATCCGGTTTCTTTTTTTCTAAAACTGCTTTCCATCTTTCAATCGGAGTCATTGAATCTTTTTTCATATTTTCTCCATTTGATTTTCTTTTATTATAACAAAAATCTGGCTACAAATGAAAAAATCTTTTCTGTAAAATTTGACAAACTTGACATAACAGTTTTTAATTATTTGTCGTAATTTTGAAAATCGCAAAAGGGGAAAAATTGGATCTGGTAGCAAAAAAAGTTTTTATGACCAAAGGGGTCGGGAAGGACAGAGAAAAACTTACAAGTTTTGAGCGCGCCTTAAGAAATGCAGGAATTGCGCAGTTTAACCTTGTGTCAATCTCAAGCATATTCCCTCCACACTGCAAACTTATCTCAAAAACAGAAGGACTGTCCTATCTTAAACCAGGGCAGATACTTTACGTTGTTATGAGCAAAAATGCGACAAATGAGCCGCACAGATTGATAACTTCCTCTGTGGGACTTGCCATACCCAAGGATCCAAATCAGTATGGATATCTGTCAGAACATGAAAGTTTTGGAGAAACAGAGGAAAAAGCCGGAGACTATGCAGAAGATCTTGCTGCAACAATGCTGGCGACAATTCTTGGATTGGAGTTTGATCCGAACTCATCCTATGATGAAAAAAAGCAGATATGGCGCATGTCAAACCAGATTATTAAAACAACCAACATTACACAATCAGCGATAGGTGACAAGAACGGATTGTGGACGACAGTAATCGCTGCTGCTGTGTTTGTGCTCTGACAAAAATGATTGAAGCCCTTCCATATACCTTTGGCGGAATAAAACCCATTCCATTCAACAGAGCAAAATTTGTGATACTTCCTGTGCCGTATGAAGGAACCGTGTCTTTCAAACCAGGGACAAGGTTCGGACCTGAATCAATAATACTTTCTTCAAGATTTATGGAACTTTATGATGAAGAAACAGATTCAGAGCCATGGGAAAAAGGTATACTTACTTTGCCTGAAATAGTTCAGGAGATTGACTCAGCTGCGGATATGATGCAAAAAATAGCAAAAGCTGCAAAAAAAATAATAGAAAAAGATAAGTTCCTTTTTACTCTTGGTGGAGAACATTCAATCAGTTTTCCTGTCTTCAAAAAATATCAGGAAAAATATCCCAACCTTGGGCTGATACATTTTGATGCCCATGCAGATCTGAGAATTGAATATGAGGGAAGCCGTTCAAGCCATGCAAGCGTTATAAGAAGAATATCCGAAACAGGATGCAAAATTTACAGTTTTGGAATAAGAAGCCTGAGTAAAGAAGAACGGGATGATATGCCAGAACTTAAAAATGTGCACATCTATTTCGCACATAAGTACAGGAATCAGGATCTTGTTGATATGGCAAAAAATATTCCTGCTGGAAACTATTATATAACCATTGACATTGATTGTTTTGATCCATCTGTTGTACCTGATACAGGAACTCCTGAACCGGGCGGTCTTACATGGTATGAGGTTACCTGTTTTTTGAAAAACTTTATTCAGACACACAATGTTGTGGGCGCTGATCTTGTGGAACTTGCTCCGTCAAATCATTACTGTCCTTCCTCTTTTCTTGCGGCAAAACTTGTCTACAAAATCATTGCGTATCTGACCGCAAAAAGCATATAAAATCTATTTTTCTATTGGTGGAACATTCTTGCATTCCTGCTTTTTTATTATCCTTGGAGCAGCCCATCTGACACCGTTTGTAATAATTCTCAGAATATTCTGGTCATAGTAAATGGGAAATGTTTCATGACCCGGAGAAAAATAGAATATCCTGCCATGGCCCCGTTCCCAGACACAGCCACTTCTGAAAACCTCTCCACCCGGATACCATGAAATAAAAATCACCTTTTCAGGCGTTGGAATGTCAAATCTTTCACCATACATCTCTGTTTCAGGAAGTTCAAAATAAGGACCGATCCCCTCTGCAATAGGATGGGATGGTTCAATTGCCCAGATTCTTTCCTTTCCGCCGTCTCTCCAGTTTAAAACGCATGATGTTCCCATAAGGGTCTTGAAAATTTTTGAAAAATGAGCAGAATGAAGGCATATGATTCCCATACCCTCGAGAACTCTATTGTGGACTCTCGCGACTATTTCATCTTTAACCTCATGATGGGCACCATGCCCCCACCATATCAGTACATCTGTCTGTTCAAGAACCTTTTCGGTAAGACCGTGTTCCGGTTCATCAAGGCAGGCAAGCGAAGCAGTAATATCTTTCTGAGAATTCAAGTGTTTTGCTATCACCGAATGCATACCCTCCGGATAGATTTTTTTTATTTTTTCATTTCGTTTTTCATGCCTGAATTCATTCCATACCACAACCCTGATTTTCTTTTCCATGGTCACTCCTTTTGTGATTCTTTTACAATAATCTGTGCCGCTTCTTTTAGATTTGCTGCAATAAAATCAGGCTGGTATTTCCAACCTTCAATTTCCTCAGTATTTTTTGTTTTCCCGGAAAGCACAAGAATCGTTTTCAGCCCTGTCTTTACCCCAATTTCAACATCAACATCACTATCGCCGACAAAAAAAGCTTTACTCCTTTCAAAATCTCCATATTCTGAAATAAACTTTTCCATCATGCCTGTTTTTGGTTTTCTGCAATTGCAGTTATCTTCAGGAGTGTGTATGCAATAGTAAACCTTAAAAATTTCAATCCCCTGTTTTTTCAGTTCAGCCAGCATGTTTTCTGTTATATCTTTCAGGTCATCCTCTGAAAAAACATTTCTACCTACACCTGCCTGATTTGAAACAATAACAATCCTGAAGCCATTTTTAACCAGCATCTGCAATCCTTCAATAGCATCAGGAAGGAATTGAAACTCATTCCATTTTTTTATGTAGTCATTCGGTGTGAAGATTGAAATTACACCATCTCGATCAAGAAATGCAAGTTTCATTTGAATAAAAAGGGATTCTCTCCTCAAAACCCATCATAATATTCATATTTTGAACAGCCTGCCCTGAAGCACCTTTTATAAGATTGTCAATGGCACTGACAACAACAAGAAGTTTCTTATCAATCTTTTTTATTCCTATGTCGCAGAAGTTCGTGCCGACAACATTTTTTATTTCTGGAGAACAACCGTATCTGGTTATCCTGACAAATGGTTCGTCTCTGTAAAAATCGCAATACATTTTATGCAAACTTTCTCCATCAACATCCTGAGAAAGTTCAGCATACATCGTTGTTAAAATCCCGCAGTTTACAGGAATAAGATGCGGAACAAAGGTTACCTCAAGTTCACATCCCGCTTTTTCAAGAATATGCTGAATCTCAGGCTGATGGCGGTGTTCGCCGATCTTATAGGCACGACTGTTTTCATTGCCTTCAGCAAATAAAAGGGTGATATCAGGCTTTCTGCCCGCGCCGGTAAAGCCGCTCAGAGAATTAACAATTACCCTGCCCCTGACCATATTTTTTATCGCCACCGGCAAAAGGCCAAGTATTGCTGATGTTGGATAACATCCTGGATTTGCAATCAGCACTGCATTTTGAATTTCTTTTCTATAAAGTTCCGGCAGACCATAAACTGCCGTTTTCAACAATTCAGGAGAGGTATGTCTTTGATACCATTTTTCATAAAGAGCTGCATCAGAGAACCTGTAATCAGCGCTGAGATCAATAACCTTTTTGCCAAGAGATATAATCTCTGGAACAAAAGACATTGAAACCACATGAGGAAGAGCCAGAAAAACAATGTCGCAATTTTTTTCGACAAGATTCCAATCAATTTTGTTATAGCAATTCAACTCAATTGTTTTTGCAATTTTTGGGTACATCTGCGCCACAGACATCTCGGGTTCATCAGGCGCAACAAAACCAACAGCTGGTTCTACATATGGATGTAAAAGCAAAATCTCAAAAAGTTTTCTGCCCGCATAACCTGAAATTCCAAAAATTGCTGCCCTCAGTTTTTTATTTTTCATAAGCTGACATGGAACTGAATTAAATCAACGCTTTGTCCACTGGAACCGCTTTCTTGCGCCCTTCTGTCCGTATTTCTTCCGCTCTTTCATGCGCGGGTCTCTCGTCAGGAGGGAAAACTCCCTCAGCTTTGAAGTGAAGTCCGGATTATATTTTGTAAGAGCACGGGCTATACCAAGCTTTATCGCATCAATCTGTCCGGATATACCACCTCCCAGACTTTTAACTTCAATGTCAAACTTTCCGGCTGTTTCTGTAATTTTTAAGGGTTTGAGTACCTCAGCCTGCTGGGTTATCAGTGGAAAATAGCTTTCAAGAGTTTTACCGTTAATAATGATCTTACCTTCTCCTTCAGACATCTTAACAATCGCTCGGGCTGTTTTTCTTCTTCCAACAGCAATTAAAAGATTTCCTTCCATTTATCCTCCATAAACATATTTTTTGAGAGATATTCTAAAACAAGTTGGCTGTTAAGTCAAACGAATTCTTGAGACTACTGTACAATCCTCTGTAAATACCATAAATTTCCGTATAAAATTCGTGGCTTGATAGGTCGGGGATGAACTCATCTTTTATTGATATAAACAAGTCGCATGCTTTCTCAATATCAGGGAAAATTCCTGTACCTGAGCCAGCAAGAAGCGCTGCACCATATGCTGGTCCTTCCTCTGAAACAAGCCTTGCCATTTTTTCACCGATGATGTCTGCAAGAAGTTTCACCCAGAAAATACTTCTTGCACCGCCACCTGAAACCCTGCAATGACCGCCAAATGGTAGTCCAATCTCTTTCATTATTTCAACACTGTCTCTCAATCCAAAACTCACTCCTTCAAGAACAGCTCTTACAAATTCTGCCTTTGTTGTTTTTAATGAAATCCCGAAGAAAACACCTTTTGCAGCAGGATCAGGATACGGACATCTTTCTCCGGAAATATAAGGAAGAAATATCAATCCATCACAACCGGGTTTTGCCTTTTCCGCAAGAGCAATAAGCAGTTCATAAGGGTCCCTGCCGGTTTTTTCAGCAAGCTCTTTCTCCTCTGCACCAAGTGTATCCCTGAACCACCTGAAAGAACCACCTGCAGAAAGCATCACACCCATCAGATGCCATTTTCCTGGAACAGCATGACAGAATGTATGAAGCCTTCCCTGAGGATCGACAAAAACACTGTCTGAAAAAGCAAAAACAACTCCACTTGTACCAAGGGATATTGAAACAAGTTTTTCTTTTGTAATGCCTGTTCCTATGGCACCTGCTGCCTGGTCTCCTGCGCCTGCAACAACAGGGGTACCTGCTGGAATACCTGTCAGTCTTTGTGTCTCTTCTGATGTTTTTGCAACAATTTCAACAGACTCAAAACTTTTCGGCAACCATTGATGCGGAATTTTAAGTCCATCAAGAATTTCTTCTGACCAGTCTCTTTTCCTTACATCAAAAAGGCTGGTACCCGATGCATCAGAAACATCAGTGGCATATTCTCCTGTAAGCCGCAACCTTATATAATCCTTTGGCAGAAGAACCTTTTTGATTTTTTTATAAATTTCAGGATGATTGTTTCTCAACCACAGTATCTTGGGTGCCTGAAAACCTGTAAGAACCGGATTACAGGTAATTTCAAAAATTCTGTCTTTGCCAATGGTCTCATTAATCTGATCGCATTCTTTTGAAGTGCGTTGATCACACCACAGAATTGCAGGATATAAAACCCTTTCATCCTGATCAAGAAATACAGAGCCGTGCATCTGACCTGTAAGTCCGATACCGGAAATAGAAACAGGATTTATTGCTTTCAGCAAAGACTGCAGGGATTTCACAGTCGACTGCCACCATGCATCAGGTTCCTGCTGCGCCCAGCCTGGTTTTGGTGTGATAAGTGGATATTCCTCCACGCTGGATAATACAACCTTTCCCTTCTCATTAACAAGAACACTTTTAACACCGGTTGTTCCGAGATCAACACCGATTACGAATCTCTCCATTAACTATCCTTTAATAACTGATGGCGGATAAAGAAAATTGAGATATCTTAAAGAAACATTTCCCTGCCTTGTATCACCCTCGTGAACATAAATTCTGTAGAAAAGTGTCATCTCCTGATAAGCGGGAAGAATATAAGTTCCTGAAATTTTTTTATCTCCTGTAAATTCGCTGAGCCCGAAAAAGTTTGCGCTGAAAAGTCCGTAATTTCTGATGTGCCACCAGGTTGGATACCTGAGATTGGAAGGATAATCAAAAACTGACACCCCAACAACGACATCCTCAACCGGTCCATAATAATCACACCACTGGGCTCTCTTTCCCCAGCATTCGTCCTCGTTTATTCCGCCTGTGGAGTTTTCAAATGAACCCTGCCTGTTAGCCTGCATTGAAGGCATAACCCGAACACTCAATAATCCTGATTCCTTTGTATCCCTGAAAACAAGTTCTCCCTCACTTGCTCTCAGAATCATAACATGGTCTATAATTCTTGCATAGGCTGGCATGTTATAGATTGTTATGATTCTTTCCTCCTCACAGACTTTCTTTTTCTTTGAATTATCCATCCAGAAACTTTTTTCATGCAATCTGCCAAATACCGGTCCGGAACTTATTTCAATAAATTCCTGATGTACTGTCCAGCCATGTCCGTCAGATTCACTCCAGTTATCCACTCCATTGATATCACCATGTGCAACCCACACACCCCTGTGATGGATGTGATCAAGCTTTTCAGGGTTACCCTCTGAAACAGGTGGTCTCAGCACTGATTTTCCTTTCACTGTTATCAGCGGATTCAAGAATGGTCGCACCACCTGACTGCCATAGTGATAGGTTGAAAAATACTCTTCTCCTATCACAATATCCAGAACTCCTTTTTCTGAATTATCCAGTAATTTCACCTCTGAACCGGATAAATTACCCGGTTTGAGTTCAAGTTCAATATTTTCATCCTTTTCAATATCAGGAAGGATAACAACCATCTTTTTCTGCTGATGGTCAACCTGGGATGGAATCTCCTTGCCTTTGAAAAAACATTTTGTATCAGTATCTCCATCAAAATCAATATAATGTGGTCCTGCAAGCCATTTTCTTTTTTTATTTTCAATCCGTATTTTCATTTTTCCCCTCCGAAAAAAATTTTTTTAAAATTTGACCTGTTTTCTAATTTTATTTAAAAGATTCCTTTTGTCAAAACTGAAACCCGATCAGGAAAACAAAATTGCTCATCAATCATGTTTCTTCTGGCATTCTGCCGGTCTGTGAGAATAATCATAATATTGTATTTCTCTTTCATCTGAAACTGATATTTTAGAAAAAAGTGAGATTGTGTCAATTTTTTTATCTGACACTTGCAAAAACTTTTTTTGGTTGTAAACTATCAACCAGAAGATCCGTCTATATATTGAAAATGAAAAAAATATACGCCGCTATTCTAACAATAGTACTCGGGTTGACGGTGGGTACATGTTGTGCATGGGAATGCGGTAAGGCACCCCCTACCAAAGATCCACAGAGAATAAAAGCAGGCGAAGCATTTCCACCTTTGCCGCTTCCTGCAACCCCACTGAGAAGGAGTGAAAGAAAAAATCCGCCCGCACCACCTGTGCTGGTGGGAAAAGTTATCTGCGGAACCAATGAGTCATGGACAAGGGCTGAAAATGACATTGAAAATCTATTACGGCTCGCCACACAGAGAATTGGAATATCCTATCAGGCAATAAAAATTGACCTGAAAAGATTTTCATATGATCCTGATGAAATACCAATCCTTTACGTCACAAGTGTTGAACCATTTATTCCTGACTCAAATACCATGAAAAAAATAAAGGAATACCTTGAAAAAGGTGGATTCCTGTGGATAAATGCATCTTCCGGAAGTCCTGATTTTATAAAAGCAATGGTTGAATGGGTTGATAAATTGTATCCGGATAGGAACATGTATATGATTTATAAAAATCATCCTCTGATGAATTGCATTGAAGACATCAGCTCCGTAAAAGTTCTGAAAGAAAATACTTCTTCCACGAGCAACCCGAATCTCAGAGTGTTAAATATCGGTTGCAGAACGGCTGTCATACTTTCACCTTACGATCTCGGATGTGGATGGGCACTTCATACCCATCCATGGGGTTCAAGATATCAACCGGAGGACGCCATAAGAATCGGAATGAACATGCTTACATACTGTCTTGGCTGGATTGAATTCGGCAAACTCTTCGGAATGACACCCTTCTATGTGGAAAAAGTTAAGAAAAAAGAAGGCAAGCTCTATATAGGGCAGATAATACATTCAGGTGACTGGGACCCGCATCCATCAGCCATTGGAAAACTGCTCAAAAAAACCTCTGATCAAACAGGAGCTTCTGTTTTTCTTGACAGGATACCGATTGATTTGAAAAAGGATTCCCTGAAAGATACTCCTTTACTTTACATAACAGGTCATTTCAATCCGGCTCTTTCAGAAACAGAGGTAAAAAAGTTGAGAGAATTTCTGCTTGGTGGTGGTTCATTGATTGCCGATGCGTGCTGCGGAAGCCAGGAATTCGCTGAATCTTTCAGAAACCTGATGAAAAAAGTACTGCCAGAAGCAAAATTCTCTGTCTGGGATTCCAACCATAGAATTTACAAAGTCCCCTTCAAAATTGAAAGTTTCCACTACACGTACCCTGAAAAGGATCCACCTCTTGAGGTCTACACACTACGCGGAATACCTGTGGTAATATTTTCACCATTTGGAATGGGCAGCGGCTGGGAAGGAATACCCAGACCTTACGCAAAAGAAATAGATCTGGATCAGGCTCAGCAGGTTGGAGTTAATATAATTACCTATCTGATGACAAACTGAAATCTCATATGAACGACATTGATATACTGAAAGAAATTGACAGGGCAAGAAAAAAAATCGTTGAGGAGATGCATCGTGTTATAGTTGGGCAGGACCAGATTATAGAAAAAATCCTCATCGGGCTTTTTGCCGGTGGTCACTGTCTTCTTGTCGGTGTACCCGGGCTTGCTAAAACATTAATGATAAGAACCCTTTCCAGAATCCTTGATCTCAAATTCAAAAGAATCCAGTTCACCCCTGACCTTATGCCCTCTGATATAACAGGTATAGATGTTATCGAAGAACATCCAGAAACAAGACAGAGAAACCTGAGGTTTATACCGGGACCAATATTTGCAAATCTTGTTCTTGCTGACGAAATAAACCGCGCTCCACCAAAAACCCAGGCTGCACTTCTTGAAGCAATGCAGGAATACCAGGTGACAACTGGCGGAAAAACATATTCCCTGGAGAAGCCGTTTCTTGTCCTTGCGACCCAGAATCCCATAGAACTTGAAGGCACATATCCTCTACCGGAAGCCCAGCTTGACAGATTTATGTTCAGCATATATCTTGACTATCCCGACATTGAGGACGAAAAAAAGATTGCTGAACACGAGGTATTCCAGGCAGTTCCAGAGATTTCTCCTGTGCTCAATGGAGAGAAAATTATTCAGTTTCAGCAACTGATTAAAAATATTCCTGTGTCAGACTATGTGATAGAGTATGCGGTTAATCTAGTAAGAAATACCCGTCCCAATAATGGAAAATGCCCTGAGTTTGTAAAAACATATGTCAGCTGGGGAGCAGGACCAAGGGCTGCCCAGTATCTTGTTCTCGCAGCAAAAACAAGAACAGGCCTTCGCGGGGACGTCAATGTTTCAATCCAGGATATAAAAAATGTTGCAGGCAGTGTTTTAAGGCACAGAATATTTACCAATTTTACCGCTGACGCGGACGGTATTGATTCAGGGAAAATAGTTGAAAAACTTCTTCAGGAAATTCCTGATTCCGGATGAATTCAATCGGTAAATTTTCCCTTTTACAGGCACAATGGAAAATTCATCTAAAATTTTAGATCCAAAAATTCTTGCCCGTTTCGCAAACCTTTCACTTGTCGCAAAAACAATAGTTGAAGGGTTCATATCAGGGCTGCACCGCAGCATTCATAAAGGCGCAAGTATTGAATTCGCAGAACACAGACAGTATGCAGTGGGAGACGATCCAAGGTATCTTGACTGGAAGGTTTATGGAAGAACCGACAGGCTTTACATCAGAGAATTCAGGGAAGAAACAAATCTAAAAGCTTATATATTGCTTGATGCCAGCAACTCAATGAACTACAGTTTCAGTCCTGACACTATCACGAAATTTGTTTATGCAAAATGTCTTGCGGGTTGTCTTGCATATCTCATGATGAAGCAAAACGATTCCACAGGACTTGTTGTCTTTGATTCTGAAATAAGGAATTTCATAAAGCCGTCTTCGACCCGTTCCCATTTCCATTATTTGATAGAAAACATTGAAAATCTTGAGACAGAAAAGGACACAAACATTGGAGAAACCCTTCACAAAATAGCAAATCTTATCAAACGAAGAAGTTTGATCATACTGATTTCAGACCTTTTTGACGATCAGGATGCTGTGATAAAAGGGCTGGCTCATTTCAAACACAGACACCACGAGGTAATTGTTTTACATGTACTTGATAAAGCAGAAATTGATTTTCCGTTTGAAAATTTTAAAGATTTCATAGACATGGAAACAAATGAAAGAATTCCTGTGGATGGGCAGGCGATTCGCAACGCATATACCCGGGTTTTTAACCAGTTTCTTTCATTTTATCAGAAAGCGTGTTCTGAAAGAAATATTAATTATACAAGGGCTGTGACCCAAACTCCTTTTGATTATTTTCTCTATAATTTTCTCCAGTTACGTTCGCGCATAACCTGAAAAATTTATGGGGTTTCTACAACCACTATTCTTATGGGGGATTGCAGGTATCAGTATACCTGTCCTGATACATTTATTTTCAAGAAGGAAATCTGTTCCTTATTATTTCAGCACGTTGAAATTTATTAAACTGACTCACAGAAAAACCATACGGCGACAAAAACTGGAAGAAATTCTTGTACTTGTTATGAGAAGTGTGCTTATTGCATGTCTTTTTATGGCAGCAGCCCAACCTGTGAGCAGAAAAACTCTTTTTTCAGAAAAAGAATCATGGGTGGTGTTGATTCTTGATGATTCAGCAAGCATGGCTGCCTCAGCAGAAAGTCCATGGATAAACTTACAGAAAACATCTGAAAGAATCCTTGCAAATATGAAAAAAGGAACACATGTCGCACTGATTTTTACAGGCGGAAAGATTGTACCATTCTCCACAATTTGTGAGGAAATCGCAAGACAGATTCGCGATAGCAAACCTGGTTTTCATGGTAATAAAATTCAACCTGCTGTTGAAAACGCATTTTATATGCTGGAGAAAAAAATCGGGTATCACAGAATTTTTATAATCACGGATATGCAAAAATCCGCCTGGGAAAATTTTTCTTTTGTTAATTCCAAAAAAATAAATCCTGATATCACGATAATTGATGTTGGAAATGAGGAAAAACAGATAAACCTTGGGATAAAAGATTTTTATCCAATTCCCGGTAAAAATATCCATGTCTGTGAAATAATGAACTGGAGTAATGAAGAAATCACCGCAGAAGTAAAAATAAATGGCGACGGATTTGAAATTACCAGGACCTTTTCAGCTGGAGAGAAAAAGACAGCCGAACTTGAAATTCCGATCAACAGGGACTGTCAGAATCTGAAAGCAGAAATCCTGTATTCTGATGTTATGAAATCAGACAATAAATTTTACATGCAAAAAGATACAGGCGGACAGAAAAAAGTTTTGCTCACAGGTTCTGACGACGTTTCAATTTTCTATGTGAAATCATCGGTGGAATCAGCAGGAACGATTTCAGTTGACATTAAAAAGATCAATGAGCTTCATGATACAGTTTTTGAAAAATATCGGGCGATTCTTTTTGTAAATCCGCCGAGGATAGAATCAGTTATCAGACAAAAAATAATTGAATATGCCTCTGGCGGTGGCACCCTTATATATTTTGCAGGAGAAAGAATAGCCTCTGAAGATTTTAACTCTGACTGGATGATACAGGCAAAAAATGAGTTTTTTATGCCGGCAAAGGTTTCCGGGAAAAATGAACTATTAAGACCGGGAAGAATTGCATGGATCGCATCAGGACATCCTCTGTTCGCAGAATTTGGAGAAAAAACTCTTGATTTTTTGAAAACATCCAGATTCAATGCTTGCTTTTCAACAAAAGAAATCACAGGAGACATACTGATGAAACTCGACAATGGGTATCCTGTCCTGTGTGAAAAAAGAGCAGGTAAAGGTAAAATTTTCCTTTTTTTGTTTTCTCCGCAGCAATCCTGGACGAATTTCCAGACAAAACCATTTTTCCCTGTAATGATGTCTGTTATGATTGAGTATCTTTCCGGTTTTACTTCATCTGTTTCTGTCGGAGAAAGTGTTGTGGTAAAAGGCGCAGATAACTCTGATATCATAAAAATTGTAAATCCAGAAGGAGAAATAAGAACGATTAATAACAGAGAAAAGATCGCTGTTTCCTACACGCCTGATATTCCAGGCATCTGGACTGCCATATTTTCAAATAAAGAAGGTGAACAGAAACAGATGATTGCCGCCAATGTGCCATATACAGAAGGAAATCCTTTGAAAATCTCATATGGCGAAGTAAGATCAATCTTCAGAAAAAATCGTATCAGTTTTATAAACAGGCACAGGATTGAAAAAATTGTTGAGGCAGAAGCAACCGGAGGCCAGTTAACAATATTTTTTCTCGAAATTTCTCTCATATTCCTCATTTTAGAACTCATACTCAGCAATTTGTTTATCTTTTTGAAAGAAAAAGGAACCAGGAATGTTTAGTATAAATTTCAATTCGGCCGCTCATCCTGTGGTTGTGATTCTGTTTTATATTGCTGTCATATTTACAATCATTGTTTCGTATAAGAAACTTTTGCCAGGCAAAAATACAAAAACATTTCTAATCCTTCATATCATTGCCACATTTTTGCTTTTGTGTGCGATTTTCCAGCCTGAAATTTCGACAGTAATACGCACAGGAACAAAAAAACCGATTCTTGTTCTGATAGACTCTTCTCTGAGCATGAAAGCAAAAGATAAATCCGGCATTTCCAAATTTGACAGAGCAAGAGAATTTCTTGCGAAAAACAGGTATTTAAGAAAATACAGACCAATTTATTATTCATTTGGCTCAGGCCTGATTCCTCTCAACTACAGAGACATTGAAACCATAAAGCCAGAGCAAAACGCAACAAAAATTGGTGTTTCTGTTCTGGAAGCGCTGAAAAACCATCCGGGAAATTGTTCTGGCGTGATAATTCTTTCAGATGGTTATGAAAACCAGTTTGTCTCGTGGGAGGAAATGAAAAACAAAATAATCCTGCCTGTTTATACTGTTGGAATAGGTGAGAAATCCGCAAAGGATATAGGAATATCAGCTGTTGTAACAAATTCGCCTGTATATGAAGGGGAAAATCTTAAAATCAGTACGATTATCAGTCAGAATGGTTTTGATGCTGAAAAAATTACGGTTTCTCTTAAAAAAAATGGCACACTTATTCAGGGAAAAACAGTGGAACTTTCTTCGGATTTTAATCGGATTGAATTTGAAATACCTTCTCCGGCAACCGGAGACCATCTTTATCAGATTTCAGTGCAGCATGGCGTGGGAGAAACAAATACTGAAAACAATGTTTTTACATTTCTGGCAAGGGTTATTTCACCTGTCATAAATGTTCTTTATGTTGAAGGAAGCCTGAGATGGGAATATAAGTTTTTCAAGAGATTTCTTGAATCTGACACAAAGATTAATCCCGTATCTCTTATCAGGGTCGGAGAATCTGTTTTTCAACAGACAGGTGGAAGATCAATAGAAATACCGTCAAATATCCTTGGAAACGAAAAGTTTCTTCAGAACTTTCACATAATAATTTTCGGCGATGTTGATTTTTCATCTTTTTCTGAATCAGATCTTCAAAACCTTAAGAATTTTAAAGAAAAAAACAATGGAAGCATTTTATTCCTTGGTGGCGAAAATCTTCTGAAAGGAATCAACAAAAATAGTATCAGAGACATATTACCCATCACATTGACAGGGAATGAATTTTCATTCATACATGGACCGGTACGGGTCTCTCCTGGAGAGGGTATAAAAAATCTTCAGATTTTTGAAGATTTTTATCAATCGTTGCCGGATCTTGAACGAATAAATGTTATTGGCAATGTGAAATCCGGTTGTTCCGTCCTTTTTGAAAGTCCTGAGTTCAAAAACTCTCCAATTGTTGTTACGACAACTGCACCCGGAGGAAAATGTATTATCGTGGCGACTGACTCAACCTGGAAATGGTTCTATGGAACAGAACAATCTGAAAAAATTGCGTATGAAAAATTCTGGGGAAAGATTATAAGGTTGTTATGCACTCCTGAAAATTATCTGGGAATCGGCGGCAATATCCCAGAAATACTGATGGATAAGAAGGTTTATGCAACAGGAGAAAAAGTTCAGATAAAATTTATTTCAACAGCAAAAAATAAGCCTTTCAGCGCCTGTGTTATCACCCCTGATAATTCCCGCACTGAATTAAAAATAACAGACAATCTTACATCTTTTATTCCGGAAAAAGAAGGAACATACATTGTCTGCGCTGAAGCAGAAAATAAATCAAACAAAAAAGAGTTTATTGTTACAGAGATTGGCAGTGAAACAGAAGATCCCGGCAAAGATTACATTTATCTTAAGAAACTGGCGGAAATTTCTGGTGGTGGTTATTTCGACCTTGATGATGCTGATAAATTAAAAAAGGTACTGAAAACCCGCAGGTCAGAAATAAAGAAAACACTCGCAATTACAGATGAAACAGAAAAATATCTGATTACAGCAATTTTCGCGATACTGTCTGTTTGCTGGTTTTTGAGAAGAAGGCATAATATATTATAAACGGCATTGCAGGAACTCTGTCTAAAATTATGAGGCAAGACCGGGAATAAAATGAACAAAACAGGTCTGGATTATATCAGGTCGTATCTTACTGAGTACAGGGATCTTGAAAAGAAAACAGCAATAAAAGAAAATGTTTTTTTACTGATGGCTGTTTCTTCCATTATATTTATGATTCTAATAATTCTTGACAGATTTTTCCCATTTTCATCCATACACGCAGATAAATACAGATATATAATTTTTATTTTCATTGCTTCTGTATTGCTGAGAAATTTTTATACTACCCGCAAATGGACGCTCCTTTCCCCTGATGCAATCGCCATAAAAATAGAGAAAAAACTTCCGTTTCTTAATAATCTTTTGATTAATTCTGTTCAGATAGGAAGAAAAACAGGGAAATATCCTGATGTTTTTATTGAATTGCTCGGTGAAAAAACTGCTGGCGCCATCTCAAATATAAAGATTGAAGACATCGTTGACAGAAGGAGGTTGAAAAAAATCTCACTCCTGATGCTTGTCTCGCTGTCGTTTCTCATTTTCTTTTCAATCCTTGCACCAGAATCAACAAAGAATGTTTTTATGAGAATTTTTGTTTCAGGAAGATTTTCAGCAGACATCATTGTTGAACCCGGCAATTGTTCTGTTGAAAGAGGCGCGCCTCTGACAATAAAAGCATACATCAAAAGCGATGGTATACCATCAATAGAAATAAAACAGACTGAAACCAGGGTCGAAAGATTGATACAGGATGGACAGTTTTTTCTTTACACATTTTCTGAGGTAAATCTGCCTTTTTCTTACAGGGTTCTGGCAAACGGCAAAAAAAGTATCTGGTATAAGGTAAATATTGTTGATAGAACCCTGATAAAATCCATGAAGATAACCTGTATATACCCCTCTTACACAGGGTTGAAAACACACACGATTGAAAAAAGCTTTTCCGAAATAAGCGCATTGCTGGGAACAAAAATTATCGTTGAGTTTTGTTTCAACAACCCTGTGGGCGACACGACATTGTTTTTCAGCAGCGGTTCAAGCATACAGAATAAGGGCAGGTCAAAAACAAAATCTTTCAAATTCACTCTCAATGATGCCGGTTTCTACCAGGTTCAATACTTTGACCCTTCAACGAAAAGAACCCTTTTGAGTCCGAAAGAAAAAATCATCCCCATATTTGACCGGATACCATTTTGTGAGTTCATTTCTCCAGGAAAAGATATTGTCGCAAACCCGGGAGCGACAATTCCGGTGAAGCTTAAAGTTTTTGATGATTTCGGAATCAATTCAGTAAAATTTAAAATTCGCTCAGGAGAAAGCGATATTTCAAACAAAGACAGAGTTTTTTATGAAACGCGCGGAAACGGAAACAAAGAAATGGTTATAAATGCATTCCTTAAAATCCCTTCTTCAGGATACTCAAAAATCGCATACTATGCCGAGTGTACTGATTTTTCTCCATCGGGTAATACAGGAAGATCCTCAATTTACTTCATCTATCCTCCTTCGTCAGTACGGGGAAGTTTTTCACAAAAAAGTAAGACAGAAGAAGAAAAAAAACAGCAGGCGCAGCTTGAACAGGCAAAAAAGATGCTTGAAAAGTTCATTGAGGAACAGAAAAAGGTCATTGAGGCGGCAAAAAAACTTGGAAAAACAAAAAATGTGGCGGACAATTCTGAACTGGAAAAGATTGCTGAACAGGAAAAAAAGTGGGCTGAGATGTTTCAAAAAATAGTCAATGACCTGAATAAACTCGCCCAGCAAACCCAGGGGAAATTTACACTTGCAGATGAATTTGTGGAAATGATATCCCATCTTCAGGCAGCATCAGACGCAATTACAAGGGGAAAACCCATAACAATTCCGATTCAGGAATCACAGATGGGACTGGAACTGGCTGAAGAACTTGTTGCAAACTTAGAAAGATGGCTTGCAGAAGCACCTGACTCAGTCAAGTGGGACCATCAGGAACCATCAAAACCAACCATGGCTCCAGAAGCAGAACTTCCGGCAGAACTTGAGGATATCATAGGCGAATTGATTGAACAGGTTGAGGATATGACAGAGGAAATAGAAGACATCACAAGTTCATGGATGGACAGTCTTGATAAAGGCGCTGGATGGATGGCAATGGATGGTTCAATCAGTAATATGAGCGCAAAAGGTATCACAGGAAATGTGTTGCCGAATCAACAGGAAATTGGCGGAAGAAGCGGAGAAGGAAGAACAGGAAGATCATACGGTGAAATGGTGGAAAAAACGGCACAGGGCAAAGGAGGAAGACAGACACCAGCGCGTTTGAGTCCTGAAAATATTGAACCAGGCCAGGTGCAGGATACCAGTGGCGAAAACCAGATGGGTCCAACAGGCGGTGGAAAAGCAAGTGGATGGGGTCCAACCGGATTAAAAGGACCTGTTCAGGATGTGTCTTTCAGGTACGCTGAGATTGGCGAAAAGCAAACAAAATTGATTGAAAAAGCAGAAAAAATTGAAAGAGAATTGAAGATATTGAATATTTACAACCCTCAACTTGAAAAGTCAATTGCAGCAATGAAACAATTCAGCATACAATTAAAAGAAGGGAGATATCATAACCTTCCCACAACAAATCAGATGATTATTTCAAATCTTAAACAGGCTCGGCAGGTTCTCACGCATCAGGCAATCGTAAGGGTCGAAAACTCTGAAAAGGTTGAGAAAAAGAAAAAGGAAATTGGAAGTATCTGGGATGAGAAAATCCCGGCAGGATATGAAGCACTCGTGAGAAAATACTATGAAAACATTTCTGGCAGGTAGCATACTTCTGCTGTTTATGACGGGTTATCTGCAATCAACTCAACTTATTCTTAACAGTCCGAAGAGTATATTTCAGGAAGAAGAAACTGTGCTTCTTGAACTGACCATCCTGAATGATTCATCAAATACAGAAAGTTATATCATTGAATTTCTGCAACCAAGAGAAAAAAACTTTATGTATATCGGAAACCTTCACAGGCTTGAAATTGAAGGTATTCCAGAAATAAGCAATTTTACAAATCATATGCCACCAGAACCAAAACCGCACAGTCCACAGACAAACAAAAACTATAAACCTGTAATCCTTAACCCAAAAGAAACCTATAAGATTCATATTCCTTTTTTTTATGACTACTATCCAATAAAACTTCCTGCTTCATTTACACTCAAACTTCGCTGGCTTGATAATGTTTCAAATTCAGTCAGTTTCGTTGTCCTGCCAACAAAAGGAACAAAAAAAGCTGATAATTTTATCATAAACGGTGATTTCTCTGAAGGCGAAGGAAACCAACCATATGGCTGGAAAATTCTTGATGAAAGAACACACTGGGATTCCTCTCAGAAATTCCTGATGTACATGGTTGATAGAAAAACAGCCGAATCCGAAGGATACTGGGCATATTCATTATTTCATGAAATTTCTTCACCCTGCCAGTATATTTTGAGCGTAAAAACAAAAACATCAGGACCCACAATCATCATCTTCGTGGAGGGATGGGGGATTGTTGAAGGAAGAAAACGAAGGATAGAACGAAATGAATGCTTTTATCATCAAGCAGCAAATCAAACATGGTTGACGCAGGTGCGAAATATAAAATTCACAAAACCAGAAGTTCAATGGGTTCGTTTTAAATTATATGTTTATGGCAACCCCGGTTATGTGTGGTTTTCTGAACTGTCCATGCTGAAAAAATGAAAAAAATTATACTTGGTTATTTTATTTTATTTACAGTTACCCTTTTTTCAGATGCATGGCTCACAGGATATAAGTATAGAATTGAGTTGCTTGTACCAGAAAAAAAAGATAATTTCCCTGTTGAACAGGCGTGTATCCTTAAAATCAATTGTCCTGCGAAAGAAGATGGTTCTGATATCAGAATCACAGATGAAAACGGTAAAGAAATACCATTTTTTCCTGTCAGAAGTGGCCCTGGAAATTTTTATGAACTCTGTTTTCCGGCAGACGGAAAAAAATTCTTCTTATTCTGTGGAAATCCTGATACACAGTTATCTAAATCAGATTACAGACCAAAAAGAGGAGTTCTTCTTGAACTCTACAGAATAAATGATAGCTATATTGACACCTGGGAAAGCTGTAAAAAAATCATAGACGCCAGTATAAGGAAGGAGAATCTTGCTGGTGCCACCTTCAGAAAAAACATCTTTGATGCAAGCAATCCATTAACCCAATCAGGTTATTTTTTAAGGGTTTATACCGGATATTTTTATCTGAATCAAAAGAAAAAAATCTCTTTTGGAACAACATCATCCAGCGCTTCCTTCATCCTTGTTGATGACAGGATTGTGGCATCCTGGCCCGGTAAACACTGGGTGAAGAGGTTCATCAGACCGGAACATTCTGGAACTGTTGAACTTGAACAGGGACTTCACAAAATCGTCTATTACCATTTTGAACTTCCTGGATGGGTTTATGCTGTTTGTGCGATGAAACGAACAAACGACGAAAAATTTGAGGTGATGGATGAGAATTTTTTTCTTCCTGTCCTTGAAGCTAAAATTAACCGTGTTGAAAAATTAAATTCTTCTGTTTGTGCTTCTTTTAACTGGGAAAACACAAATTATCTTTACAGAGAAAAATGGGAACTGCTGACATTTCAATTCACTGATACCTCATCAGGAAAGAATAACATTGTTTACTGGTACTGGAATTTTGGAGATGGTCAAACCAGCAATAAAAAAAACCCGGTCCATACCTATTTTTTGAAAAAACCATATGAGGTGACCCTCACTGTAAAGGATGATAGAGGCAACTCTGATACTGTTACAATGAAAGTGATGGCAGAACAGGATTACAGTAAGCTTGTCCTTCCTGCAAGAACCACCCAGCAGTATCTTGAAGAATTCAGCAGATTTGATATTGCAAAATTACCTGATGAAGAACTTTTTGCTCTTGCTGGAATTTACAGCAGTTACGATGTAAATGAAAAAGAATTTGAGTGCTACAATGAATTATTAAAAAGAAATCAGGAACAGCAGCAATGGTTCAAAATTGCATTTATCGCAGCTGATATTGCAACAAAGATAGGAAAGTTTGCCGAAGCAGAAAGCATATATAAGAAAATTCTGGAAAAGGAGAATCTGCCTGAAGCAAGACTGAAATTGGGTCAGATATATCTGGAAACAGATCAACTGGATAATGCAGAAAAACAGTTCAATGCGCTTGTTTCTGACACAAAAACTGAAAGCAGAATAAAGAAAGCAGCCACAATAGGACTCGGCGATATCAAACGATACAGAGCCGATAGAATAAATGCCCTCAGGTTTTATGAAAGTGTAACTGCTGACACAGATATTAAAAGAAAAAGTGGTATGTTTTATCAGATGGCTTCTTTTTATTTGAAGAAAAATGATTTTCCCACAGCAATTGAAAAAATTGCGCAGTGGGCAGAAGAAATTCCAGTATGTAAAATGAACGGAAACTGGTCCATACTTTATGCGAGGGCCTATCTTGGATTGAAAGACTATGCAAGATCATTGAAGGAAATTGAAACCTTTATCAGAATAAGCAAGCCAGATGACCCCTATTATGGATGGGCATTATACTGGAAAGGAGAGATATACCTTGAAAAAGGGGAAAAAGAGAATGCAAAAACAGTATTTTCTGAAATTATTGAAAAATTTCCGCAGACCCGGATTGCAGAAATGGCAGGGATAAAATTACAGGAGACTGAAAAATGAAAAAGAAGTTCAATAAAGAAACTCATGATGTTGATTTTTGTGTTGTTGGAGGTGGAATGGCTGGAATCTGTGCAGCCATAAGCGCTGCGAGAAACGGAGCAAAGACTGTCCTGATGCACGATAGACCTGTACTGGGTGGGAACTCTTCAAGTGAATGTCGGGTACACATCTGTGGAGCAGACAGGCACAATCGTATAAAAAACATGAGAGAAACAGGTATTCTTGAAGAGTTAAGGCTTGAAAATCTTTCAAGAAATCCACTCAGAAATTATTCAATCTGGGACCTGATCCTTTACGAAAAGATAATGGCAGAACCAGATATTACTCTGCTTCTTAATTGTTCCTGCTTTGATGCAAATGTCGAAGATAATCACATTGTCTCCATTGCAGGCTGGCAGTCAACGACTCAAACAATCCACACAGTTAAAGCTAAAATCTTTGCTGATTGTTCAGGAGATGGAATTCTTGGCCCCCTGACAGGCGCTTTATACAGAATGGGAAGAGAATCAAAACATGAATTCGGTGAATCCCATGCACCGGAAAAAGCAGACAGAAAGACAATGGGAATGAGCTGTATGTTCATGGCAAGGGAGTATGACTGTGAACAGAAATTTGAACCTCCTTCCTATGCTTACAGATTTGATTCCTGCGATGAAATACCATATGGAAGACAGGGGCATTCCTGGATTGAAATGGGATACTGGTGGATTGAACTTGGTGGAGAATACGATTCAATCACTGACACTGAAAAACTGCGTGATGAATTATTGAAAATAGTTCTTGGAGTATGGGACCATATCAAAAACAGATGTCCTGATAGAGAAAGAGCAAAAAACTGGGCACTTGACTGGATACAATTTCTCCCTGCAAAAAGAGAAAGCAGAAGGTTTGTCGGACCGCATATTTTAACGCAAAACGATATAGAATCAGAAGGAAGGTTTCAGGATACTGTCGCTTATGGTGGATGGTCTATGGATGACCATAATCCAGCAGGCTTCTATTCAGCAAAACTCAAAGTACCTTCAACAATCTTTCATCCAGCGCCCTCACCGTATGGAATACCGTACAGATGTCTTTATTCAAAAAATATAAAAAATCTTATGTTTGCAGGCAGAAATGCAAGCTGCACACATATGGCAATGAGTTCTACAAGAGTAATGGGTACAGGTTGCAGCATGGGTCAGGCTGCTGGAACCGCAGCAGCACTGGCAATGAAAAAGTCAATTCTTCCAGAAGATGTATTGAGCCACATCTCTGAACTTCAGCAGAATCTTCTCTATGATGACGCATATATTCCGTGGATAAAACAGATCTTTTCTGATATTACAGCTAAAGCAAAACTTTCAGCCTCTTCCGGCAATCCTGAACCCGTGCGAGATGGTATCAACAGACCTGTTGGATCTGATTTTCACTGCTGGAAATGTAATGAGGGTGACTGGATTTCATATGCATTTACCGGTGAAACTTTTGTAAAAAGGGTAACACTGATACTTGATAGCGGACTTGATAAACTTATTACCATGAGCCATCTTCAAAAGGATGACCAGCTTATAGAACTTCCGGACACAATGCCGGAAAGATTCAGGATAGAGGTGAGAAAAAATGGCGGTTGGGAAATTGTGCGAAGATTTGACAGGAATAATCAGAGGCTTTTCAGATGCCAGATCAACCAGAACATTGAAGAAATCAGATTTGTTCTTGAGAAAACATGGGGCGGAAAAACTTCCTGTCTTTATGCTTTTTACTGTGAATAATCTACAGGCCTATACTTGTTCTCAGAATAAGTATAACATCGCTTATATCAACCAGGTTATCATCATTCATATCGCAAGACCGTGGATCCTGTAAATCAAGTCCTATAACCATTCTCAGACACATTATCACATCTGAAATATCAACAGTCCCATCAGCTATTGGATCACCTTTTGCCGCATGTTCAAGGTTAATAAATACACCTGTAAGTTCACCTTCATTAACATAAATATTTTCCAGTGTTTGCTTATAGTGGTATGGCGCTGTGATTTCAAGATTATATCTACCGGGTAGAAGCAATCTGAAGAAACTTCCTGTTTGAGTTTCAGTAAAAACAAAAGAATTGTCATAATCCCTTTCGGGTATCTCAATCTTTGCCAGTAAAGGCTCACCATCCTGACATAAAACGATACCACAGATTCCTGTGGAGGATTGAGAAATAAAATCAAGAATAGCCTGCCTGTTGTATGTCCAGTATAAAAATGGATTTTGAGGCAAAAACTCATGACTTACTTCAACTGTCACCTCCCTGCAATGCTGAAAATAATTCATATAATCCTGCCTGCTTCCTGTGACCCTGTACCACGCATAGCCATTTGTAATTCCATTATCAAGATCATCAAAATAACCGGCTGGTCCGTTCATTTGAGCTGTATCAGCATAACATCTGCTTATAAAAATAAACCAGTCGTTATCAGGATGCAATCTTTCCCATGTATCCCATGGATAATTAACAAGTTCTGCTCCTGAATGAAAATTTGCGGACAACACCGGCCTGAAATTACTGGCAAACCCCATCATTGCAATTGTTTCAGGCTGCCACTGATTTCCATCAGGATGATTCCCTTCAGCAGGATCAGGGAAATTGCGATTGAGATCAACACTGTTTGCATTGTATCTTCTTGCCCCAAAAACAGTTTCATCACCTGCCCAGTATGTGCCATCAGGATTTGCAAGAGGATTTATCCAGATCTCATGGTTATCCATAATGTTTGTTATTTGTGGATTTATACCGTATTCACTCAAAAGATAATCAATCAAACACAGCATCATCACATAACCGGCCGGTTCATTTCCGTGCATTGTGGAAGTGAGAAAAATTCGCGGTTTGAAAAAAACATCCGCCAGGCCTGTGATTTTAGCGCACAGGATTTTCCTTCCCATAACGGTTGTTCCGATTTCGTAAATGCGGCATATATCAGGATACAGAGATTGAAAATGCTCCATCATATCAATGTATTCACTGTAAGATGGATACTGACCTGCATAAACTGTTGCAAAGGAAAACTTCAAACCCAAATCAATGTTAAATGCATATCCAGGGTGTTCGAGAACCTCATAAGGAATCTTGCTGGAAATAAATCTTTTGAATTCTTTTTCATTCGCATAGGCATAAATCCAGTCATCTTTAATCTGTTCAATTGAAATAATCCTTGATATCTGATTCAAAGATGATATATTTTGAGGTATCCTGAACCTGAAATAAACCTCACCCATTATCCTGAAATAATCCTCAATCTTTGCAGTTGTACCAATGGCAAATAAAATAGATTGGATTAAAATTATTAATATCCATATTTTTTTTACTAAAATCCAGTTTGAGTTTATAATTTTGATATGACGGCAGACCTTAATTAACTTTTTCATACCAAGTTGATTATAAATGCTGACTCTTTAAATAAATTAAATATGAATATCATGGAAACTGCTTTTGGTTTATCAACAGGAATTTCCTGTTTTATATTTTAGCAGTCCCTCAAAAATTTTGAGCAGTTTTAATCTTTTTGCTTCCTGTTGACTCCCTTCGGGATACTTAATTTCTTTCAGATTATTTAAGTATTGTTTTAAATTTTCTTCTGAAAATTCATTACGGAATAACAGGTACGTCAATTCATATGTGCGGGCTACTTGTTCTTTAAATGCATTATTCATTTTATCCATTTCTTTTCCAGGTATTTCTTCACCATCCTCGATCACATACGATAAGCTATTTCTGGACAAGAAACCAAAATTCCATGGTCGCTCTACAACAGATTTAATTCTATTCTCATCATACGGAGAAAGCACAAAGATTAAAATCCTCGCCCATAATACAGGCTCAACTTCTGGGAAAAGATTACTCGATACATCATCTAAAACCCTGTCAAAATCTTTTGCTTGCCAAATCCTTTCCTGTGCCCAATTCAAAAACTTGTATAAAGAGATTTGCGATATAATGTTCTCCTTGCTAGTAAGATTGTTTGTTGTAATTTTCCATTCTTTCGGGAAATTTTCCCAGATTTCATGGCTTTCGGGAAAACTTCCAATGTTTTCAAAAAACACTCTATAAAATATACTAAACAGGGACTCAATATAATAATACTTTCTACTCTTATCCTCGCTCAAAATAAATTCTCTTTTGTATTTTTCCACATGTTTTTTAAAAGTTTCAAAAAAAGCAAAGCTTTGTCCTTCTTGTAAAGCACGCTTTTCAATTTTCTGTAGTAAAGAGTCAAGCGTTCTTGAAATTTCACTATAAATAACCCATTCGTCTGATTTATCTTTTTTATTTAGATAAGTGTATTTCTTTT
>CAZHJN010000005.1:0-61066 GCA_964532995.1 uncultured bacterium | reverse complement strand
TTGACTTTAAACGGCAACAGGATTATTATTTTATCTATGGAAAAGATCTGGACAGATTATCTCAATAAATTTATTCTTTATCTGCCAAGGGTTCCGGCTGCTTTATTCATTCTTTTTGCGGGATGGTTTGCAGGAAGGCTGTGGAACAATTTCTACGCAAGAGTATCAAGGAATTCTAAAATTGATCCGCTTGCAAGGAAATACATCGGCAGGCTTGTTTTCGTAGCCCTGCTTTTTCTATCAGCAATAATAGCCCTTGCAACTTTGGGTGTGAATATCTCTCCTTTTCTTGCCGGTATTGGTGCGGGTGGACTGATTATAGGTTTTGGAGTGCGGGAGACAGTGGCTGATTTTGCCAGCGGTATTATGATATTTATGTACAGGCCCTTTAAGATAGGAGACTTTGTAAGGATTGGTATGATTGAAGGAGAGATAATGAATATAACTCCTGTAAACATTGAGTTGAAATCGAGAGATGGAAAAAAAATACTTGTTCCAAACAGGAGTGCCTGGGGACAAATTATTCATAATTCAACAAGAGATGGAAAAAATGTTTTTACCCTTCAGGTTGTTGTAAATCCTGAGGCTCATGGTACTGAAGAAATTATTAAATCGGTTTTTCAAAAGTTTAATCTTGTATGCAGGTTTTATCTTACATCCGCAGGTGTAAATGGTTTGACATATATTGTTTATACTGATTTACCAAAACAGGCCATCGCTGAGGCGGAAAATATTGTTAAGCTTCTGTGGTCTTCCTTGAAAGAAAAAAATATCAATGCAACAATCACACTCCAGTCGTGAAAAAGGAATCTCTGAAGTTCAGAGCGGTTATAAGTTATGATGGAACCGGTTTTTCAGGCTGGCAGGTTCAACCAGGCAAAAAAACAATTCAATCTGAGATAGAAAGATGCCTTTCCCAAATTCTTCAGCAGAAAATAAAGGTACAGTCCTGCGGAAGAACAGATACAGGGGTTCATGCATCCCGGCATTATATTTCTTTTGTCGCCAGAACAGATTTAAGTGAACAAAAACTCACCAGGGCAATGAATGCTCTTCTTGATAGAAGCATCAGAGTGAAAGAAATTTTGTGTGTGGATGAGGATTTTCATGTAAGGTTTGATGCGAAAAGAAAGATTTACAGGTACCTTATTTCAGATTTCAATTCTCCGTTTCTAATCAACAGGGCATGGTTTATTCCAGAAAGACTCAGTATAATAAGAATGAAAAAGGCTTCTGAATTTATTGTTGGAACCCATGATTTTACATGTTTCCAGGCATCTGGCAGCAGCATCAAGAATCCTGTAAGAACGATTGAATGCATTACAATAAAAAGAGAGTATTTTTGTTTTGACACTGAAATAAGACTCATAGTAATTGAAGTCTGTGGAGATGGTTTTCTTTATAAGATGGTTCGTAATATTGTGGGTACTCTTGTTGATGTTGGAAAACGAAAGATTGAGCCTGAAAGGGTAAAAGAGATCATTGATTCAAAGGATAGGAGGCTTGCTTCTGCAACTGCACCTGCTTACGGTCTATATTTGAAGGATGTCATATATGACTGAGAGAGAAAAAAAAGAGCTTACAGAAATTTTTGGTCAAGGGATAATTTTTGATGCTAATGCAGAAGATTTCACAACATTTAAGACAGGTGGAATTATATCGGCAGTGGTCTTTCCTTCAAACAAAAAAGAGATAGAGACTCTTTATGAATTCAGCAAAAATATACCAGTAAGGTTTATCGGCTGTGGTTCAAATCTTCTTATAAGTGATTATGGTTATGATGGAATTTTGGCTGTTACAAGAGGAATTTCAGGCATTTCCTATTCCGACCAGCTTATTCTTTCTTATTCAGGCACCAAAATTTCTTCGCTTTTGGGCTGGTGCATAAAAAATTGTTTGAGCGGTTTTGAGTTTCTGGCAGGGATTCCGGGAACAATAGGTGGAGCCCTTATAAATAATGCCGGTGCAAAAGATAAAAGTATTTCGGACACCATCGAAATGGTTGAATACCTTGATACAGATGGAAACTGGCGAAATGAAAAAAAGGATGAAATTTTATGGAAATACAGGTACTCGCAGCTGAAAGAAAAAGCATTTTTTGTGTTTTCATCCACATTGAAGACTGGAGGAAAAGCAAGCGAGGATATAATAAAAAATACAGTATCAACGATTATGAGGCAAAGAAAAAAAACCCAGCCTCTTGAGTATCCCTCTGCAGGTTCTGTTTTCAAAAATCCGCCGGGCCTTTTTGCTGGTAGAATTATTGAAGAAGCCGGATTGAAAGGATACAGAATAGGAAATGCAATGGTTTCAGAAAAACATGCAAACTTTATTATAAATACAGGAAAGGCAAGCTCCACTGATATCTGGAATTTGATAAAACTTATACAGGAAACCATAAAAACCAGGTATAATATAATGTTTGAACCAGAGATTGAATTTATCGGGAGGTTTGATTGAAAATAGTTATTCTTTGTGGAGGGGATAGTCCTGAAAGAGAGGTTTCTCTTGTATCCGGAAAATCGGTTGCAAAAGCACTTTCAAAAAAACACAGGATTCTTGTTCTTGATCCTGCGAAAAAAGTTTTTTTAAAAAAGCTGGTGGATTTTAAGCCTGACTGTGTTTTTATCGCGCTTCATGGGGGAAAAGGAGAAGATGGCACAATCCAGGGTTTTCTTGAATCTCTTGGTATTCCATATACCGGATCAGGAGTTTGTGCAAGTGCAATCTGTATGAATAAGATTATAATGAAAAAGATTCTTCTTTTTCATAATATTCCAACGCCTGACTTTGTCATAGTTGAAAATGGGGAAAATCTTAGTGTTCCTTTTGGTTTTCCCTGTGTTGTAAAACCGGCAGGTCTTGGTTCCACACTCGGTATATCAATTGTGGATAATGGTCTGGAGCTGAAAAAATCTATACGCAGGGCGTTCACACTTGATAAAGAGGTTTTTCTGGAGAGATTCATAAAAGGAAAGGAAATTACAATTGGAATTATAGGAAACGACCAATTACAGGTTTTACCCGCTATTGAGATACGGACAAAAAGAAAACTTTATGACTATGCAGCAAAGTATAAAAAGGGTGGTAGCGTTCACATCATTCCACCGGAAATTGATGTGGCACTTATTGAAAAGGCAAATCATTACGCTTTACAGACATACAGGGTTCTTGGTTGTTCTGGATGCGCGCGAATGGAGATTATGATTCAGGAAAATGGAGAAATGTTTGTTCTTGATGTTAACACAATTCCAGGTCTGACGCCCCTGAGTCTTCTACCCGATGCTGCGGCGCATGCTGGCATTTCGTTTGAATCTCTTTGTGAAAGGCTTGTTGCGCTGGGACTTGAAAGATGCGCGAGAAATTAATTTATCAGAGAAAGAAAAAAATAAGAAAATGGCTTTATCTTTTTCTCATGATATCGATTATCGTGCTGGTTTTTTTTGCAAAACTTTTCCTGCCGGGCTTTTTTAAAAGTCTTTCAATCTTCAATCTGAAAAATGTCATAATAGAACCGACTGATTATGCATCTTTTGTAATGGATTATATTTCGTTACCGGAAGGTGTTAATGTTCTTTCGATAAATATGCCGGAGATTTATTCAAGAATCAGGCAGATTTATTTCGTGGAAGATTGTTTCATAGAAAAACATCTCCCGGATACACTTTTAATAAGGTTGAAAATAAGAAAACCATGGGTTCTTATTGTGGATTCTGAAACTATCGTAACAATGGATAGAAATGGTTATTTTCTTCCTGCTGGTGAAAATTTTGTGGGCTGGGTTGTTGAAGGGATAAAGGCTGGATCAACAGGTGAAAGGTCGCTTGAACAGGAAAAAATAGACGTTTTAAAAGAAATTGAACAGTGGTATAATTATTACAGAATTGCGAGTATTTTTAAGATAGATAAAATCTCACTCGGGGATTTAGATAAAATTGAATTAAAGTCATGGCAGGAAAGTATATATATCCACAGTGAAGAGATTGAAAAACAGATGGCGGTGGCAAAAGAAGTCCTTTCTGATTGCAGAAAAAATAACTTTCCTCTTGAATATATTGATGTGAGATTTAAAGAACCGTACATTAAGGAGAGGATGATACAGCAATGACAGATGAAATTATTGTTTCTCTTGACATAGGGACGCAAAAAATAGCAGGGATGGCAGCCATAGTCAGGGATAATGTACTTGAAATTATCGGTTCAGAGCACATGGAATATGAAGAGGAGATTGTGCAGAAAGGCAGGGTCGTTGATATAGAAGGTTGCACTGAATACATAAAAAATATCCTTTCAGAGCTTGAACAACAAACAAATGTTGGTCTGCCTCTTGTCAATATCAGTGTTGGTGGCGGTTTTGTCAAGGGATGGACTGCTTCTCACAGGATTGATTTTGAAACAAACAAAAGAAGAATTACAGAACTTGATATAGACAATCTTCTGAAAAATGTCAGAAACCAAACAGAAGTCCCTTCTGATTCCCACATATTTAAACTTTTACCCCAGGAATACATCATTGACAGTCAAACCAGTGTCAAGAAAAATCCAACGGGTATGTTTGGCAGTTCAATCGGTGCACTTGTGCATGTTTGTATCGTTAAGGACAACCCACTTGAAAATATAGTTCAGTGTATTAGAAATGCAGGTTCAGAAGTCGACCAGGTATACCCGCATTCGTGGGTGGCTGCTGAAGCGCTTCTTTCTGAAGAAGAAAAAAAATCAGGCGTTCTTGTAATAGATTTTGGCAAAGGCACAATTGACTTTCTCATTTTTCTTGATGGAAATCTTTACGGTACGTATTCTATTATGTGCGGAGGGGAATACATTGATAAGGATTTATGTCAGATATTGAACATTTCAATTGAATCTGCATCTGAAATCAAGAAACAGTATGGATACTGCAATTATCCGATTTTGATTGAGCGGGAATCTCCTGAGCTTACCGGACAGGTTGAACTGAGACTTGTTGGAACCGGTATAAAAAGTTATGCTGGCGTTGATAAAATATCAAAAATTGTCTATGAAAGAGTGGATGACATCATGAGAAAGTGGGTTAAAGATATAATTGAAAAAGAGCTTAAAAAACAGATACGACTTGGTGCTGGTGTTGTTCTGACAGGTGGGTCTGCTCAGCTTAAAGGGCTTGTTGATTGCGTCACAAATATCTTTGGAAGAAATGCGAGAGTCGGAGTGGTAAAACCAAAAGGAGTTATAGGGCTTGCAGCTTCATATCAATATCCCTGCTTTTCTGCTGTTGTTGGAACCTTGATGCTGAGAAAGAAAGAAATGGAGAAAAAATATCCAGAACCCGAGTGGCAGAAAAAGTTTAAAAAAATCAAAAGAAAAACTGAGGATTTCTGGAAAAAAATATGGGGGGAATGGTAAACCATGACAAACTTTATACTTGAAGAAACAAAGATTACTCCAATAAGAATTAAGGCAGTGGGAGTTGGTGGCGGTGGCGGTAAGATTGTTGGGAGGATTGCCTCAGCTTTTGAGAATATTGATACTGTTGCTATTGATACCGATGTGCAGGCACTTCAGCACTGTCCTGTGTCATTGAAGGTTCAGATAGGAGAAAAAATCACACAGGGTATTGGCGGGGCTGGTTCTGACCCTGAAAAAGGAAAATATGCAGCAAATGAAGACCAGGAAAAAATCAAGGAAATTCTCAAAAATACTCATATCATTTTCATAGTGGCAGGACTTGGCGGAGGGACAGGAACAGGCGCTTCACCTATTGTTGCCAAGATCGCCCGTGATATGGGTTCTCTTGTTATAGCAATCGTAACGTTACCGTTTAACTGGGAAAAGAGAGACAAACAGGCTGAAAACGGAATGGCAAATCTTAAAGCAAATGTTGATACATTGATTGCGATAAGCAATGAGCGGCTTATTGAAATTGTTGAAAGGGATACTCCCATAAAAGAGGCTTTCGCTAGGGTTGATGAAGTTGTGGGAAGGTCCATATTTGCTGTATCTGATCTGATAAACAAGCCCGCCCATCTGATGGACCTTGATTTTACTGATATTAAAAGAGTTTTGCAGAATGGAGGAAGAGGTATTGTTGGAACAGGTGTATCAAAAGGCGAAAAAAAGACAGTTAAAGCGCTCAAGGCTGCTCTTGATGATCCACTTCTTGGAGAAAAAGGAATACAGGAAGCAAGAAATATACTTGTCAGCATCATTGGAAGTTCGGATCTTTCACTTCCGGATGTTGTGGAAGCCATGAACCATATCAATGATGTGACGCATGTGCAGCAGGTTGCATTTGGTTTGAGTATAGATGAGAAGATGAATGATGAGGTTAAGGTGACATTGATAGCAACAGGAATTGAGCCGGGTAAAGAATCCATCAGCAGGATAACGCAGAAAAACAAAGAAGAAGGATTTTTTGAAAATATTGGAGATATTGACACACCACCTTCCTGGAGAAATCAGGGGTCTGTCAGGGATTCATCAGGCAAGATAGAAGAAATGTTTGACAGGGATTATCCCAGAGAAGACATTGAGACACCACCAAGTATGAGGAGGAAAAACAGCAATGAAAACAGGAATATGTAATGAGATTTTTGCTTCATGGTCAATTGAAGACACAATAAAATATGTAAGTAGTATGGGTTATGACGGTATTGAAATAGCGCCTTTTACACTTGCGAATTCAGTTTGTGAAATATCTGATGATGAAAGGAAAAAGATTAAAACACTTGCACAGAAAAATAATCTTGAAATTATAGGTACTCACTGGCTCCTTGTAAAACCAGAAGGTCTTTCAATTTCTTCTCCTGATGCGCAGCTGAGAAAAAAGACATCTCTGTATTTTGAGGAGCTTGTGAGATTTACCTCTGATATAGGCGGGAAAATAATGGTGCTGGGTTCACCAAAACAGAGATCAATCGGACAGGGACAGACAGGGCAGGATGTTCTTGAATATTTCAGACAGGTTATTAAAGGGCCCCTTGAGATAGCTCGGGATAGAAACATAACTATCTGCCTTGAACCTCTTGCCAGAAAAGAAACAAACTTTGTCAATACTGTTACTGAAGCAATTTCAATTATAAAAGAGATAAACCATCCGAATCTAAAATTGATTCTTGACGTGAAGGCAATGAGTGATGAAAATAGACCTTATCCAGACATCATAAACGAAGGTAAGGATTATCTTGCTCACTTCCACGCAAATGATAGAAACCTTTTGGGACCTGGATTTGGAGATGTTGATTTTGCTCCAATTATTGATGCGTTGAAAAGTATCAATTACAGAGGTTATATTTCAGTTGAGGTTTTCGATTTTTCACCAGGACCTGAAACTATAGCAAGAAAAAGCATTGAATACCTGAAAAAGTTTATTTAACTGCCAATTACTATATTAACCTCTGGCTTCTGAATTATAGACTGATGCACAATGCAGTGTTCAGTGGCTTCCTTTACTCCCTGTATGTGTTCTTCTGATAATCCAGGAATAAATATTTTTACGAATACCTTCGAAATTCTATCAGGATTTGTTGTCTTTTCATAATCTGTTTCAATTTTCATCCCCTCAACGGGTATTCTGTTTTTTCTGCAATAGAACAACGCATAATATCCCATACAGGAGGCAAGACCTAAAATAAATAATTCAGGTGGCATTGGACCCGTGTCACAACCCTGCAGATTTGCAGGCAAATCAATATTGACTTTATGATTTCTTATGTTTGCTTCAAACTGGCATTTGTCTACAAAGGATACAGTTATCGCCGCCATTTTTTCTCCTTTTTGGAAAATTTTTTTTGATGATAAAATTATAACCTGAACTTACAAAAATCACAAGGAGAGAAAATGGTGAAAGTTGATGTTTGTATTGAGACAGTATTTCCTGAGCTTGCTTTTGAAGAAAAGATAAAAAGGGTAAAAGAAATTGGATACGACTGTGTTGAGATATGGTTTACTGATAAAAAGAATATTGATACTCTGGCTGATGCTCTGAAGGAAACAGAAGTATGTATGAATAATATTGTCGTGAATTCTCCGGATGGTTCAACCGGTGGTTTTCTTGTCAAAAGGCAGGATAAACAACTCTATCTCAACAGGCTTAGAGATATGATAAAGGTTGCAAAAAAGATGAATTGCCATAAGGCTATTACCTGTACCGGAAATGCGGTTGAAGGTCTTTCTGATGGCGAAATGGAGACAAGCATCATAGAAACACTATCATCTGCGGCACAGATAGCAGAAAAAGAAAATTTCATCCTTCTTCTGGAACCACTGAACACACTTGTTAACCATAAGGGTTATTATCTTGATTCAGCGAAAAAGGCAGCCCGGATTATAAGAGGTATAAACAGCCCGAATGTCAGGCTTCTTTATGACATCTATCATATGCAGATTATGGAAGGCAATATATGTGATTTCATAGAGAAAAATATTGATATTATCGGACATTTTCATTCTGCTGGAGTGCCGGGTCGTCACGAGCTATATAATGGTGAATTAAATTACCCCTTTATAATCAAACTGCTTGATAAACTGGGATATACCGGCTGTTTCGGACTTGAATACATACCGGCTGAAAAAGACCATGCGCTTTCGCTGAAGAAAACCCTTGATTATCTCAGGTCCTGAGATGAAAAACAGGAAGAAAGAATACTGGAAACAGCAGATGGATCTCGGTTATGATTTCATGCAACGTATTATGAATTATCCCGTTGAAGAAAGTATGGAAAAGCTTGTGGATCTGACTTACACAGCAAAGCAGGCAGGGGTGAAGGTGAAATTTTCCGGTGTTTCCAGAACAACTGTTTCAAAACCGGTTTTTTTTCTGAGAGAGGGGATCATAGATAATTTTTTATCCGCTGCAGAAGAACTCAACAGGAAAGGTTTAATTATGAGAGTGGAAGATGCCTTCAGAACAAGACAGATGCAGAATCCGCTGAACAGACCGCAGAAGGTTTTTGATTCAATTATGAGAATTATCATATGGGAATGTGATGGCAGAGTTCCGGAACCGGATTTTGTTTTTAAAAGAATAACTGCTTTGATAGCAACGATTCCTAAAATATGCACGCATATGTCCGGAAGCGCTATTGATATTTCAGTTTTATCAATGAAAACAGGCAAGGAAATAGATAGAGGCGAGGCATATCTTGCCATGAATGAAAAAACCTTCATGGACTCAATTTTTATCTCTGAAAGGGCAAGGGAAAATAGAGAATTTATCACACACATTATGAAAAAGAATGGTTTTTATGCATATCCTTTTGAGTTCTGGCATTACAGTTGCAATGATGCTTTTGCTCAGTATCTATCAGAATCAGGAAAACCGGCGATTTACGGACCGGTTGATATGATTGATGAAAATGGAAAAGTTGGAGCGATAAAGGATTACAACAAACCATTATTTTCCCCTGATGAAATAAAGAAAAAACTTGAGGAATCTTTGATAAGATTGAAAAAACAAAAGACTATTTCAATCTGAGTTTTACCATCCTGACACCAGAAACAGGATACGAATTCCAGTTTTCAATAAAATTCTGAACATCATAAAAGACAAGCATTTCATTTTTACCTGTAATTGCAAGAGCAAGATAATGTCCTGAGTCCCAGTATCTGTTGCCTGTTTTCAGACATTGTTCTTCCGGTACCCCCATCAGTTTTTGTGTTTCAATTTCCCAGTTCTGAAGGTTGAAATGACCCTGCCATTGTGTTCCTGTTCCAGAAGGGTCAAAAATGATATCCTTTCCCGGTCTTCCGTAAACACAAATAAGTGTTCCATCATCAAGCATTCTGCATCTTGGCCAGACGCTTTGCACAGGCAGTTCAGAATCAACAAGTTTCAGCTGCTGCGGTCTTTCCCAGGTTTTTCCATCATCAGCAGAATATGTGTGGTAAAGATATTTTCCTGTGCGAATGATTGAGTATAATCTTTTATCTTTCAGTTGAATAAGAGTGGCTTCATTAAATCCTTCAGGCATTTTTTCACATAAACCATCATCTCCTGCAACAATTGATTTTTCAATCCATGTTTTGCCTCTGTCAGCTGATTCATAACACAGTGTGATAGTTTTTTCAGTTTCAGGATTTCCTGATGGATACCAGTATCCGAGTGCTATGAGTTTTTCGTTTTCAAGTTCAATTATATCTGTGAAATATGGTCCACCGAGAAATATGTCTGATACTTTTGTATCTGTTTTTCCGGACATCATATTAAATAGGTCCCACCACCTGTATGTCGGATAAGAACCACCTCTTATATATTGTTCGAGGTTCACGGCTCTGGTGCGCGGCGAATAAACCCTTACAAAGTCTTTTTTTACACTGCTGCTGCCTGCAGAAGGATAGCTCCATGCTCCATAAAAGTAATATGTATCCTTTTCTTTTGAGCTTTTAACACCGTATGTATCAATTTCAACAAGCTCCCCATCTTTAAAACCATGAGCAATAGAAACCCTTGGAACATTATCAACCGGATTTTCCCATGTTTTTCCACTGTCAGTGGATCTGAGTCTGAAAAATGGAGAAAAATGGGCATCGTAACCGCATTCAATGTAGAGCAAAAGACTGCCATCTGTGTGTTTGAAAACAAATGGGAAAAACCTTGCATCATGTCTTACACTGTGAATTGTTACAGGTCTTTCTGCCATAAATTTTGGGTTCATAAGGCACCTCCTGGTGCTTTATATAATAATTTTCAGTTATGCAAATTTGCCTGCGACAAAACCTGTTGAGAATGCTGCCTGAAGATTAAAGCCGCCGGTTTTACCGTCGACATCAATAATTTCTCCGGCAAAAAAAAGTCCTGGCACAATTTTTGACTCCATTGTTTTCGGATTTATTTCTGATGTCTTCACACCGCCTCTGGTCACAATGGCTTCTTCAAAGCCTCTGAGAGAATCAAATGTCAGTGGAAAATCCTTCAAAAGCGAAACAATCAGTTTTCTCTGATGTACTGTAACCTGATTACACTTTATATCTCCGTGGATTGTTGCCATAAGCAAAAACTCATCAATAATGTTTTGAGGCAAAAGATTCTTCATGGTATTTTTGATGTATTTATTACTATTTTTCTTAAACTCATCAATAAGCCTCATTTCAATGGTTTTTTCATCAAGTGCGGGTTTAAAATCAATGCAGATCTTAATGCCTGATGGGTTTTTCATTTCTGCAATATATCTGGATAGGTTTAGCACAGCGGGTCCTGAAATACCAAAATGGGTGAAAATCATTTCTCCTTTTTCATTTGCAACAATCTTTCCGCCGGTAATTATCTTAACCTCTATATTTTTAAGTGTTATTCCCTGCCACTGTTTTATCCAGTTTTCTTTCAGATTTATACCGCAGAGAACAGGGATCGGTTTAACAATTGTGTGTCCGAATGAACGTGCAATTCTGTAACCATCTCCTCTTGAGCCGGTTGAAGGATAACTCTTACCGCCTGTGGCAAGGATAATGCTTTTTGAAAAAATCTCAGCTTTTTTCGTGAGAATTTTGAATATACCATCCTTTTGTTTCTCAATCTTTAAAACCCTGTTTCGTAACCAGAGTTGTACCCTGCAGGTTTCAAGGAGTTTTCTGAAAAAATCAACTATATCCTTTGATGATTGAGTGGCTGGAAAAACCCTGTGACCTCTTTCCACCTCAAGTTCAAGACCATTGTCTTTGAAAAACTGCATCAGGTCAAGATTTGAAAATTGAGCAAACGCATTTCGTAAAAAGTCGCCGTTGTGATATTTATCAAAGAATTCCTCAACCGGAATATCACTGGTCAGATTACATCTTCCAGCGCCTGCAAGAAGGAGTTTCTGACCGATACAGCTGTTTCTATCAATGAGAAGTACTTTTTTCCCGCTCTGCGACGCAGATACAGATGCCATTATACCCGCTGGACCTGCTCCAATGACTGCAAGCTGGTTTATCATATAAAGGTTTTAATGTCTGAAATGTCTCATTCCTGAAAATACCATTGAGATGCCTCTCTTATCGCAGGCTTCAATCACCTCTTTATCCTTCAGGGAACCACCCGGCTGGATGATTGCAGTTACACCCGCTTCAGCCGCAACTTCAATGCTATCAGGGAATGGGAAGAATGCGTCTGAAGCCATAACCAGTGGTGTAATCTTTTCCTTAAAATTATCCCTCATCTTCATCACGGCAACACGGGTTGAGTCGTATCTTGACATCTGCCCCGCACCAATCCCCACAATCTGATCAGTTGTTCCAAAGACTATTGCATTTGATCTGACATATTTGCATATGATGTTTGCAAACTTCAATGCTTCCAATTCTTCTTCTAATGGTTGTCTTTTTGTTTTAATCTCCAGTTTTTCCCAGTTACCCGTATCATATGTCTGGAGCAATATTCCACCTGATGTTCCTTTTAATTCAAAATCTCCTGTTTCAAAAGGAGGCATCTTGATAAGTCTGAGGTTTTTCTTACTGGAGAGAATGTTAACTGCTTCTTCTGAAAAGGAGGGAGCGATAATTACCTCAAAAAATATTTCCTTAATAATCTGAGCTGTCTCTTTATCAAGTTCTTTATTAAGTCCTATAATTCCGCCGAATGCACTTAATGAATCGGTTTTCAGAGCTTTTTCAAAAGCCTCCTTCTGTGTTTTTCCTCTGGCAGCTCCGCAGGGATTATTGTGTTTTATTATGGCACAGCTGGGTTGTTCAAATTCGCAGGCTATTCTGTAAGCATTTTCCATGTCAAGTATGTTATTGAAAGAAAGCTGCTTTCCCTGAAGCTGTTTCCAGGAAATGTTTCTGTCAGCACATCTATACCATGCGGCTTTCTGATGCGGGTTTTCGCCGTAACGCAGCTGATCAATCTTTTTATAATAGAAACCTATAGTGTCCCTGAAAGTTTGGGGATAATTTCTGTCAAAATACCTGCTGATAAGCCAGTCATAGTAACTCGTTTTATGGAAGACTTCCGCAGCGCATTTTCTTGATGTTTCCTCTGAGATACCACCATTTTTTTCAATCTCTTCTATTATTGCAGGGTAAAATGATGGGTCAACCACAACACAGACAAATTTCCAGTTCTTTGCTGACGCCCTTATCATAGAAGGTCCACCAATATCAATGTTTTCAATCAATTGTTCATCTGTTGCGTTTTCAGAGAAGAATATTTTTTCAAAAGGATAAAGATTTACAACAACAAGGTCAATCTGACCGATGTTGTGTTTTGAAACCTGTTCAATGTGTGAAGGATTGTCTCTTTTGAAAAGTATACCACCGTAGATAAAGGGGTGAAGGGTTTTTACTCTTCCATCAAGAATCTCAGGGAATCCGGTCAGTTGCGAAATTTCCTTCACTGAAATTCCTGCTTCTCTTATTGCTTTTGCTGTTCCGCCTGTTGAAATAATCTCAACATTATTTTTCGCAAGCACCCTTGCAAGGTCAATAAGTCCTGTCTTATCAGAAACACTTATCAATGCTCGTTTTACTTTAATCATTATCTCCTCCCTGAAAAAGATTAATCAAATTTCCACTGTTCTATAAGATTATCCGAAATTTCCTGGATGAAAATTGATTTGCGATATGAAAAATTCCTCGGATCAGACAGATAATGGGTTATATAAAGATCTTCTTTTGCCCTCGTGATTGCAACATAAAAAATTCTACGTTCTTCTTCTATACCGGCGAAATCATTACAGGACAGGTTATGCGGGAAATGATATGCGCATACGCCCACTATGAAAACAATTTTCCACTCAAGCCCTTTTGCCTGATGTATTGTTGATAACACAAGCATTTCACCCGTATCTTTGATTTCTCCTCTGAAGTGTTCCTGCAGGCTTGTCTGGCTGATAAATTCCTCAACATTACTCCATGTTCCAGCAATTTCCTTAAGACTTTCAATATCTGAGATACGTTGTTCTGAATCAAGGTAATGGGTTTCAAGATATTCTCTGTAAATGCCATTCAATATTACATCCATCTGTCCTGATATTTCTTTTGTTTCCTTCATTTTTTTGAGTATATTTTTTGTCTGTTCCCATCCTTTCCTGGCTGAAGCAATCAATTTCAATTCATCAGAATTTACAATTTCATCAATACTGGTTTTTTCTTTTACAAAATTGATTAATTTATCTCTTGAAGATTTTCCTATACCTCTGGTGAGATTGAAGATTCTAACCCAGGAAATTTCATCTTTTGGATTCTGATAGACCCTGAAAAAGGCTATAATGTCTTTTATGTGAGCCATTTCAAAAAACCTTAAGCCTCCTCTTACTACATAAGGAATTTTGAGTTTATTCAATTCAATTTCTATCTCTGCTGATTGATATCTTGATCTGAAAAGAATTCCTATGCTGGATGGTTTTTCCTGCTTCAATAATTCTTTGATTCTGTTTACAACAAATGCACATTCGCTGTGCTTATCATAGCATTCAACAATGACAGGTTTAACTCCTGAACTTTTTATGCTTTTAAGTACTTTCGGGAACTGGTATCTGTTGTGAGAGATAACATTGTTTGCAAGATTGAGAATTTCCGGTGTACTTCTGTAGTTAGTCTGCAGATAAAAAAGTTTTGCGTCGGAATAAAACTTTGGAAATTCAAGGATATTCTGTACTGTTGCCCCTCTGAAACTGTATATGCTCTGAGCGTCATCTCCAACGACCATTATATTTCTGTTAACCCTTGCAAGTTGATAAAGAATAAGAGCCTGAATCCTGTTGGTATCCTGATATTCATCAACCAGTATATACAGAAGTTTTCTTGATATTTTTTCTCCGGGTTCCTGTATCATAAGAAGTTTCAGCCAGAAGGAAAGAAGGTCATCATAATCAACAACCCCAATTTCTCGTTTTCTTCTGCTGTAAGCATCCTGCAGGGTTTCCATTCTTGCGATGATATGAGAAAAATTGGGATACCTTGTCATTATAAGGTCTTTTATCGTTTCAGAGGTATTTGCTGAAAGTCCAAGAAGTTCCTGTATTACCTCAGGTGAAATTTCCTTTTCAGGAAATATTGTCCTGGAGATTTCTCTAATAATAGCCAGGGAGTCTTCACGGTCAACTATTGCATAATTTGACGGCAATGAAACATACCGGTAATATCTTCTGAGAAAAACATTGGCAACATGATGAAAAGTACCGGCAATAAGTCCTTCAGGAACTGAACCGAAATGTTTTTCAATTCTCCTGATCATTTCTCCTGCAGCTTTGTTTGTAAAGGTCAGAAGGCATATTCTTGAAGGATGTACTCCCTGTTCCAGAAGATAGATTGTTCTGTAAGTCAGGACTCTTGTTTTACCGGATCCGGCTCCTGCAAGAACAAGGCATGGTCCTTCTGCTTCTTTTACAGCTTTTAGCTGTTCAGCATTTAATACTCTCTCATAATTAATTTCGGCGATAGAATCAAGATTCTGTTTTGTGTTCACTGTATGTTTCTTACTGTGAGATATAGAACAGCCATTCTTACAGCAATTCCATTGGTAACCTGCTGAAGAATAAGCGAGTTTTCTTTTTCTGCTGCTTCTGTTGATATTTCAAGTCCCCTGTTCATGGGACCCGGGTGCATCAGAAAAAATTTATTTTTTTCAGAGCATAGTTTTTTTGCGTCAAAACCAAAGAAATTTCTGTATTCTGCCTGGGATGGGAAAAAATTTTCCTGCTGTCTTTCTTTTTGAAGTCTCAATAGATAAACAATATCAGCATTTTTTACAGCTTCTGCCAGTGAAAAACATACTGAAACGTTTGTTTTTTCAATTCCTGCAGGAATGAGGGTGGGAGGTCCGCAGACCGTCACCTTCGCACCCAATTTTGTGAAACCCCAGATGTTTGATCTTGCCACCCTGCTGTGATAAATATCCCCAATAATTGTAATTTTCAATCCGGATATCTTACCGAAAACCTCCCTGACTGTGAAAAGATCTAAAAGAGCCTGCGTTGGATGTTCATGACAGCCATCACCAGCGTTTATAACAGCTGCCTTCACTGCTTTGCTTATAATAAAAGGAGCTCCTGACGAAGAATGCCTGACAATAAAGCAGTCAACCTTCATCGCCTCTATATTTCTTGCGGTATCCACTATTGTTTCCCCTTTGGACACGCTTGATGTGCTGACTTCAAAATTCAATACATCTGCTGAAAGTCTTTTTCCTGCCAGTTCAAATGATGTTTTTGTTCTTGTGCTTGGTTCAAAAAAAAGATTCACCAGCGTCTTGCCCCTGAGAGCAGGGACTTTCTTAACAGGTCTTGTGCTGACCTCTTTAAAAGATTTCGCTGTATCAAGAATATATTGGATTTCTTCACGGTCAAGATCGTGCAATCCAAGCAGATCTTTTCTTTTCCAGTTCATGTTTTTTCGGTTACCACAACTTCTTCAACTTTATCAATCTCTTTAAGTCTAACTTCCACAATCTGTTTTTCCCCGACAATGACCTTAATGCCATGATAGTCGGCCTGAATGGGCAGTTCTCTGCAATTTGTTCTGTCCACAAGAACAAAAAGTCTTATGATTTTTGGTCTTCCATAGTCAATAATCTGGTCAACTGCCGCACGTATTGTTCTGCCTGTGTACAGAACATCGTCAACAAGAAGAATCTTTTTATTTTCAGGATCAAATAACAGTTCTGACCCTGAAACAACCGGTCCGCTCCCTATGTCGCTGAAATCATCTCTGTAAAGGGTAATATCAAGGGAACCATAATCAATGTTTCCTGATGTTTTTCTGTCAATTATTTTCTTTATTCTTTGAGCCAGGATAGCTCCTCGTCTTTTTATACCAACAACAGCTATGTCATTTCCCATTTCCCTGATAACCTGGTCAGAAAGTTTATCAAGGATTTTTTTTATTTCCATGGATGAAAGAATTTTATTTTCCATTTTTATATTTTAACCTGTAAAGCATTTCATTAAAAATTTAATTTCCTGTTTATTTTTACCATCTGAACCGCAAATTCCGGGATATATGCCTGTTGTCCTGAAACAGTTCTGATGATGGCTTTATCTGCTGTGTTATTAATTTCTTTGATTATTAGGCTTGAAATTCCGGAATTCTCAAGGTTAACGGTATATTCAATATCTTTGCCGGTTGGATTGGAAATCAGAAGTAAAATATTGCCTGAAGAATCTTCACCTGCAATAGCCCACAGAGATTGTTTTTTTTCATCCAGATTGATTTTAAGTTTCCTGCAACCTGCCATCTGAGCCCAAAAAGAAAAACACACAGCAGATTTTTTCATGGTTCCGTCTGCTCTGAACAGTCCATAAAAAAGAGGTTCTTCCATTGATGGGTCAAGACCTCTGTAAAAGAACGCAGCATCAACTTTTTCGTTCTGCATTGCTATCCAGGCTCCTGTGAGAATTGCTGCTGCTGGGCTTCCAAGCCTGAGGTCAACAGTACTTAATCCAGCTGGAATCATTTTTGTGTCTGTGTTGTATTCTGTAAGATGGCTCTCTGTTTTATAAAAGCCATGCCGATCAAGTTCTTTTCTGTAAAAACGAGCAATTTCAGCAAAAACCGCGGGGTCGTTTGAATAAAGATGCCAGGAAATGAAATCAACAGGAGTGTTGTGTTCTTTGAGATAGTTCAGAAAGGATGTCACAATCATTTTCCCTTTTGGAATCAGAACCACTGCTGCTGAAAAACCCGGTCCACCCACTTTGAGATCAGGAAACTCTTTTTTAATGGCTTTCACTGTTTCATCAAACAGGACATTAAATTGATACTGTGGAGCATCCCAGAACTGTCTGTGATCCGGTTCGTTCCATATTTCAACATATTTCAGATTTTCTCCCGCGATTTTTTTATAATGTCGAACAACTTCAACAGCTGCCAGAACCCAGTTTTTTCTATTAATTGGTGCTCTTCTTTTCGGTTCCGGGAATCCAGGGGCACTGTGCCAGGAATCGCCTATTCGCAGGTATGGTTCAAAACCACCTTTAATGATTGACATAAAGACCTCATCGCTTTTTTTGAAATCATATGACGATGGATTAGATGGATCTGCATCCTGGTCAGGATATAAGGTTGCCATATCAAGAAACCCATAAAAATCGTGTATTCTAATCTGTTTTACACCCGCATTTTTGTAAGAGTTTGTTGCATCAAATAAATCTCCATTTTTTTGAAGAAATACAGGACCTGTGTTTACACCAAGGAGAGGCAAAACCCATCCCTCATGGCTGGTGATTGTGATCCTGACATTATCACCGTGTCCGGATGCAGCAAATACCAAAAATGAAAGAATGAGGATAAAAATGAATTTTTTTTGCATCTCTCCTCCTTATAAAAATGCATTATTGCAGGATGTGTGAAAATTTTTTGGCTGTGCCTTGAAACTACTGATAAATTTCAAAACGGCAAAAAACTTTTTGTTTGACAGCACCCTGATATTATTTTATTATACATCATGCGTGTCCTGAGTAAAAATAGAGAAATAGTAATTTGATCTATCTAAACGGTGGAGAGGCAAATGGCTGAAAGACAAAGGTTATTAAACTGCATTGAACTTAAAGGAGATGGAGAGATTTTTTCAAGTGTTTCCGTCATCGCAACGGTCTGGGATGAAAACAGAGCATTTTTTGAAGAAAAGGTAAAAAAATGTCCTCATGTTTCAATCGGTGCGGCAAGGGATGAGACAAGACGCGCCGGTAATAAAATAAGGGATAAGTGGGGTTGTTTATGGATATATCCGATTGATTATCTTGATGGACAGGTGATTGAACATCCTTTGAGTGACTGGGAAAGATTGAAGGATTACAATCCACCTGACCCTGAAAAATACACAGACTGGGCTCTGGCAAAGAAAAATATTCAGGAAGCAAAAAACAGAGGAAGGTTTACTTTTGGTGGAGTTGACCATGGTTTCTTCTTCCTTCTTCTGACATACCTTCGCGGTTATGAAAATGCGATGATTGATTTTGCAGAAGGCAATGACAACCTTTTTAAACTGATAGAGATTATTGAAAATTACTGGCTGGCGGTTATTAAAAAATGGATTGAACTTGGCGTTGATATGATAGGGTTCGGTGATGATCTGGGACTTCAAAATTCTCTTCCCATCAGCCCCTCGGCATGGAGAAGATATATAAAACCCTCTTACATGAAATTTTTCAATCTCTGTCGCGATAATGGTGTGCATGTGAGTCTTCATTCAGATGGCTGGATTGTTTCTATAATGGAAGATTTAATTGAATGTGGTGTAAGTGCTCTTAATCCGCAGGATGTGGTTAACGGAATCGAAAACATAGAAAGAATATTGAAGGGAAAAATCTGCATAGACCTTGACATTGACAGGCAGCATATCACATATTACGGTAACCCAAAGGAGATTGATCAGCATATTTTTAACTGCGTGAAACGGCTTGGTTCAAAAAAAGGTGGACTTATTTTTAAATTTGGCGCGTACCCCGGAACACCGATAGGGAATATTGGTGCTGTCATAGATGCTTTTGAAAAATATCATGATTACTGGATGAAAAAATGAAAAAATTTCTTTTTCTTGCAGTTGTTTTTGCAGGCATCGTTTTCGGACAAAACCAGTTCGGTGAGCCAATTTTCAATCTGGAATCAATCATCAACGATCCCCTGGATGCAAAAATTTTGAATGAAACGAAAAAGGAAAACGTCTGTTTCCGGGAGGTTGAATTTACATCTGAATTTTATCAGGGTAAACCTGTAAGGATTTATGGAATTGTGGCATTTCCTGAGAATGCAAAGAGTTTCCCGGCTATATTCTGGAGCCAGGCAGGTATGTCTCCTGCTAACAGGGGCATGCCTGAACTGTTTGCGAAGAGGGGATATGTCTGTATGTGTGTGACCCTTCCACATTCCATCTGGAATCCAAACTTGCCATTCAATACGAGAAATCCTCTGGATGCCAATATGACACACTATGCCATAGCGCAGATGAGAGCAATTACATACCTTGCTGGTATTCCTGAGGTTGACCCTGAAAAAATCGGTATAGGTGGTTCTTCATATGGCGGTTTTTTCTCGACACTGATAGCAGGAGCAGATCCAAGGGTAAAATGTGGAATGTCTTTTTTTGCTGGCGGCAATATGGAATATGGTACCCATATCCCACAGTTCACACTTCTTGAAACACAAAAGGATGTTGAAATCTGGAACAGAACAATAGACCCCGCATTAAGACTGAAATACAGAAAGGTGCCATTTCTGTGGGGCATCGCTGCAAATGATAACTGGTTTTACCTTCCATCTGTTGTTAAAACTTATCAGGAGTCCATAGGTGATAAAAGAATGGTTATTGTTCCGATGTGGGAACATGGTTTCCCTGAAGAGATTGATGAACAACTTTTTTCATGGTTTGATGTTTATCTTAAAAATTCAAGAAAACCTTATAATGAGGTTTCCGGTTTAATTATTAAAAGAAAGGACAATAGACTTTTTGCTTCATGGAGTTTCAGGGGAGAAAATAAGGTTAAAAAATGTGAACTTGTCATTAGCTATGGAAAGATTTCTCCGTGGAAATGGTGGATTTACAGAAATCATCTGGTTTTCCCGGTGAAAATCAGTGGAAACAGTGCCAGTTGTGAAATTCCTGTTGTTGAACCCGGCATGGAAATGCTTGTATATGGAAATATTATTGATGAGAATGGTTTTGCAATCTCAACTGTGCCGGTTCAGATAAGAGCCCTGGATTTTGGAATAAAAAAAGCTAATTGTTCTCAGCGATTCAACCTTTTTCAATGGAAAAATTTCAATGAAGAAACAAAGAAGAATTTTGAAAGAATGGGAATGACAGGATTTGTTTTTGATTCCAATATTAAGATGGATAATACGCCAGGTATCAGGATTGAGCCATCTAAATTGAGAAAACCAGGTGAAATAAGGTTTAAACTTCATCATGTACCACAACATTCTCATATTTTCAAACTCTGGATCAGGGCAGAAAAAAAGACAGAAATTAATGTGAGCATAAGAGCAATAGATTTACCTGATGCAAATTCAAAGATAGTGAAACTACTGAGAGGTAATTCTGCTGAAAGGTCTGGTTTACCTGTTTTTACTAAAACCTTTTCGGTTGATGATAACTGGAAGGTTGTTGAAGTTCAATGTCCTTACAGAAATGAGGATATTGAGGGTTATCAGCTTGCAATATCATGCAGGGAACCAGTGGTTTACTGGATCAGCAAAATTATTTTTGAACCTGTCTGGGGAAAATGGTGAATTTAAGAAAAAAGGTTTATGATGCGAACATGATGCTACCGGCTTACGGACTGGTGGCTGGAACTCAGGGCAATGTCAGTGGTATCGACAGGAAAAGTGGAATTATTTACATAAAACCCAGCGGCGTTCCTTATGAAAAGATGAAACCATCAGATATTGTGGGAATTGATTTCGATGGAGATGTCGTAACAGGAAAATTGAAACCTTCTGTGGACTGGATTCATCATACCTTTATATACAGACATATACCTGAAATCGGAGGTATTGTTCACACACACAGCATTTATGCAACTGCATTTGCAGCATGCGGAATCCCGATTCCATGTTTAACCACAGGTCAGGCAGATATTTTTGGTGGCGAAATACCTGTAACAGGATATGTTGACAACAGATCAGACAATATTGGAAAAGAAATACTTAAACATAGAAAAAACGGGTGTCCTGCTATTATTCTGGGTAAGCATGGGGTATTTGCCTTTGATTCAACGCCTGAAAAGGCAGTATTTATTGCGCAGATGGTTGAGTATTTTGCAAAGATAAATCTTTTTGCGATAATTCTCACTAATTATACAGGAAAACCGATAAAAAGCCTTCCAGCCGGCGAAATAAAAAAGTGGTATGAAAGGTATCACGGTAAAGGCTATGGACAGAAGTAGTCATTTTTGATGCTGCAGAGCCCACAGATTTGCATAGAAACCATTCTTTTCAATAAGCTGCTGGTGATTTCCGATTTCTTCAATCCTTCCATTTTTCAAAACAACAATCTTATCCATGTTTTTTACCGTTGTCAGTCTGTGCGCCACAAAAACAACAGTGCGATTCTGCATAACATTTTCTATTGCCTGATGCAGTGTCTTTTCTGATTGGCTGTCAAGAGAGGCAGTAATCTCATCAAAAAGAAGTATCTGTGGATTTTTCAGTATTGCTCTTGCAAGGCAGATCAGTTGTTTCTGTCCTCCTGAAAGGGTGTGGCCTCTTTCTCCAACAATAGTAGCATAACCATCTTTGAGTCTATCAACAAACTCAGAAACTTTCGCAATTTCAGCCGCTTTCAAAAAATCTTCTTCTGAAACATTTTTGCTGCCAAAACATATATTGTTTCTTATGGTGTCAGAAAAAATAATTGGTTCCTGTGTTACAATGGCTATCCTATTTCTTAAACTGCTCAGGGTAAACTCTTTTATATCTGTTCCATCAAAAAGAATTTTTCCTTCCTGAGGCTCGTAAAGTCGTATGAGAAGGTTTATGAGGGAACTTTTACCCGAGCCAATGGGTCCAACAATTCCAACCTTTTCACCTGCATTTATTTCAAAACTTATATTTTTCAGAACAAAAAATCCATCATATCCAAAAGAGATATTGTCAAAAATTATCCTGGATTTTAATTCAGGGCAATCTTTTTTCCCTGAGTCAACTACTGTTTGTCTTTCTTCAAATATGCTGTAAATTCTTGGAAGAGCAGCACTTGCCATATAGGTATATGTGATGGCATTTGTTATGGTTTTCAACGGTGCAATAAGAGAAACAAGTCCTGCGATGAACATAAAAAGAAATCCGGATGAAAATTGATTATTAAGTACCCTTGTTACTCCGATTGCTATAACAAGAGATCCTCCAATGGTGGTCAGAAGTTCTGAGAAAGGACTGATAAGAGATGTCCTTTTTATTATTGACAGATTTGAACGGAGAATCGCGTCATTTTCTTTTGAAAACTTTTCTATCAGTTCCTTTTCCTGGTTGTAAGCTTTAATGATGGACTGACCGTATATACTTTCATGGATTATATTTCCAAGATTTGCCCAGTTTGTTTGAAGTATTCTGGATATTTTTCTTAATTTTTTGCTAAGGTTGAGTATTGGAAGCAGCATCACTGGAAAGATCACAATTGCAACAAGAGTCAGTTTCCAGTCAATCAATACCACGATGACGAAAAAGACAAGCGCCTGACATATGCTTAATACCATTATGGGTATTTCCCTTGAAAGGACTTGTTCAAGCATGCTAACATCCACGAAAATCCTTGATGTCAGCTCGCCAGTCTTTTTTCTTGAAAAGAATTCCATTGAAAGAGACTGAATTTTTTCATAGATTTTCTGTCTGATATTTGCCAGAAGCGTTGTCCCGAAGCTGCGTAAGAAGTAATTCTGAAGATAAAAGGTGATACCTTTTCCCACAACCATAAGAATCAGAAAAGATATTGCAAGTTTTAAAAGCAACATCGGTTCCATTGAGTTCATCTTCATAACAAGATTTTTCAGAGCAGGTATATCCGGTATGTTTTCAGGAAGAACTATTGGTTTGTGAGCAAAAACCCTGTCGATGAGAGGAACAATGGTACCTATTGATGCACCATTAAAAAATGTTGAAAAAATACTTGCTAAAAACCCCAGCCAGAATCCTCTGTACTGGATTTTAATAAATTTTTTCAGTCTGAGATATTCTTTCAGTATCTTCATCTATATTTTCTGTAAGATGAAATATGCGATTTTCTCGGTTACCTTTTCTTCTCCGAGGGCTGTTTTCAAATTTCTGAATTGTTCAATCTGATTTTTTCTTTTTTCACTGTTTCCTTCAAAAAGATTTGAAAAAACTCTCTGAAACCTGTACCAGTTAACATTTTGAATGAACTCTTCAACTATCTTTTTTCCATGGATGATATTTACAGGACTTGCATAATGCAATTGTACTATAATTCTTGCTATAATATAATCTATCCGTGTCATTCTGTAAAATACAATCATCGGTGTACCCAGAAGCGCAAGTTCCAGATTCATAGTTCCACTTGCAGCAAGGGCGATATGAGATTGTTTCGCAATGGTATGGGCAGAACCTCTCCATAAGATCCATTCCAGTTTCTCTTTCTCAAGGATTTTTTTCAAAACCGGATAGAGTTTTTCATCAGCGCTTGATACAACAAAAGCCACATTATTGTGATTTTTCTGAATAATTTTACCCGCTTTTATCAACAGCGGTGATATACATTGCACCTCTTCTTTTCTGCTGCCAGGGAAAAGCCCTATGATTGTTTGGTCTTTTCTTATGCCTGTTTTTTCAAACAGATCTTCAGGATAAACCTGGTTGACCAGATCAACAGCAGGATGTCCAAAGTACTCAACAGGTATACCTTCTTTTTCATACAGTTCTTTTTCAAAGGGAAAAATCACAATGACTGATTCAAAAAGATGCCCGATCAAAAAAATTCTCTGGTATCCATGAGCCCATATTTTAGGCGGTATATAATATATTTTTCTGAATTCAGGTAATCTTTTTGCAAGATTGAGATTAAAAGCGGGATTGTCTATAAAAATAACCAGATCCGGTTTTTCCTTTTTTATCTCAAAAGCACATTTATTTAAGAATTTAACATGCTGAGAAAGATTTCTGATGACTGAACTTATACCAAATGCACCGGAAAGAGGATTTTTTGCGATAATTCTTATTCCGGAATTCTCAAGTTTTGGGCCACCTGTTCCTATTATTTCAAGTGAAGGAATGAATTTTTTCAGATTTGAAGCAAGAAGCGACGCGTACTGGTCTCCGGATATTTCTCCTGAAACTATGGCGATTTTGGAATGGGAGTTTCCCATATGAATATTCTTTATTACAGGAACCCATCAAGCAATGTTCCGGATGCCTTAAGCAGCTGATAATGTGCAATCTGATAATCGTATAAAGCCTGGTAATAAACAGCTTTAGATTGAAACAGGTATGTTTGCGCATCAATTACATCTGTTGTGGTTGCCAGTCCTTCTTTTTTCAACAGGTCTGTCACCCTTACATTTTCCTGAGCATCTTCAACGGCTTTTTCCATCACCCTGATTTTTTCACGGGCAGATTCAAGATTCAGATAGGCTGAGGTAATTTCAAGCGAAATAAGGTTGATGATTTTCTGTTTCTGTGTTTCTATCTGTGAAATCTGAGCATCAATGGCATTAACTTTTTTTCTTGTTCTATGCCAGTTCCAGATGTCAATATTCATAACCAGGGCACCGCTTATATTTTGATACCAGCTGTGCAGTCCTGTTGAGGAACCCTTTTCACCCTGCAGTGAAAGGACAAAAGCAATGTTCGGATAGTAATCAGACATCACAATTTTTTTTGCAAGTTCCACAGTAGCGCGAGTTCTTTCTATCTGTTTCAATTCCTCTCTTTTCTCAATAGCGATTGCCTTCCATTTATCCAGTTTTTCTTCCTCCTGAATTTGCGTCAGCGTATCCTGGCAATTCACCTTCTGTTTCGGTGGTAGGTTCAGGATTGTTTTGAGATTTTCCTTTGCCAGATTCATCATATTTTCTGTTTCAACCAGTTTCTGTTTTGCGTCCGCGAGTGCAACCTCGGTTTTAAGAATATCAGCTTTTGTGGCAAGGCCTGCTTCAAACAGTTTTTTCACATTTGATAGATGTGTCTGTCTCTGATTTACAAGTGTTTCAGCGGCCTGATAAAAATTGGCTGCTTTGAGTATGGAAAAATAAGCCTGTATAACCTGAAAAATTACGTTTTGCTGGATTATTTTTTTTTCTCCACCAGCAATATTCAATTCTTCTGTTTTCATTCTGTATCGAGAAGACAAAGCTCCGCCGGTGAAGATGGGTTGGGTCAGCTGAAGTTGTGCATTGTAGACATCTTTTTTGCTCATTTCTATTTTCATTGGAAAGCCAGGGATGGGTACTGATATGGAAGGAACCTTATCAAGCCTCGCGTATGAAAAAGAGCCTGTAATCTGTGGGAAAAAATCAGTTTTTGATTCCTCTCCCTCCCATTGTTTCTGTATGACTTTTTGTTCTGAACCCTTTATATCAAGGTTCTGTTTCAGGGCAATCTGCACACTTTCCTGAAGTGTAAAGATTTTTTCTTCCTGAACCTGTCCTCCGACAACTGATATAACCGAAAGCAGTAAAAGAAATAAGATGGTTATGGACCGTTTCATAAATATAACTTTTTTTAATTGGAACCGGGCAAAATAGAGAAAATCTCAAACTTTTATTCTATCGCATAAAAGCGTTTTGTCAATTTTTTCAGCCACAGCCAAAAAGCAAAAAGAGGAAAAGAGATAAATCTTTGGATACAAGATAAAAAATGTTATTTTCGCTTATTAATTGTGCATCCTTTTTTTGCAGACTGGTAGATTTTATCAGAAAGAAGAGCAACCTTTTCAACAACCGAAAAAGGTGTCTGCGGTTTCTTTTTACCTCTTATGCATTCAATGAAATCCTGAGCAGGAGAATTCACCCCGCAACTGGCTTGCGGTATCGGTTCTGTTTCCTTTTTTCCATAGTAATGGACATAACTTGTTTCGCCATATGCGCTGACCTTGATAACTCCCTTTTCTCCCCAGATAAGGAGTGCCTCTCTGAAGGATGGGTCTATACCGAGTATACCAAAACTTCCAACAACTTTTTCCTTAAAATTTACAATAAATGCGGTGTTTATATCAACCTTCATTCCGTGATAATCAATAAAAGAAGCAACCTTTGCTGGGGTTAGACCGGTAAGATAAAAGAGCATTGCCACAAAATGGCTTCCTGAGTCAACAAGCTGCCCCCCTCCCGAGAACTTCGGGTCAAACCTCCATATTCTTCCAGAATTTTTTACAATATTTATCCAATCCTGAGCAAGATACCCCGAAACAAACACAATCTTTCCTATTTTCTTTTCATCAAGAATCTTTTTTGCTCCAAGAAAACTACCCATATAATGCCTCTGATATCCAACCACAAATACTCTTTTTGTCTTCCTGATTAATTTTTTCACTTCCTGTGCTTCCCTGTAGCTCACAACTGCTGGTTTTTCCACAAGAACATTTACATTATTTTCAAGAGCCAGCTTTATCTGAGGGAAGTGGAATGTGTGCGGGGATGTTATTACAACACCATCAGGAGATCCTTTTCTGATAAGTTCCCTGTCGCTTTTATAGACTTCAATGCTTCCTCCTGCTTCCTTAATAAATTTCTCCACATTTTCTTTTTTCGGGTCAAATACAGAAACAATTTTTACTCCTTCCATTTCTTTGAACCTTCTCAGATGTCCATATGAAATTCCACCGCATCCAAGAAATCCCACTCTTATCTCTTCCATTTTGCTCTCCTTTAAGAATAAGATTTTCAGTTCACCTCATTATTGTTATTTTTGCACATTTTTTTCAAAACAGCTAAATATGTCTTTTGCCCCATAAAAATCTTTGTGATATTTTATTAAGTCGGAACAGAAAATGAAAAATATAAAAAAGAAGATTTATTATCATAATACTGATGCTGGCGGGGTTGTTTATTATGGAGAGTACCTTAAGTTTTTCGAAGAGGGAAGGACAGAGCTTCTTGCAGATAAAGGTATTCATACAGAAAAGTTACTGAATCAGAAAATAGCCTTTGTTGTGGCAAAAGCAGAAATAGAATACAAAAAACCTGTAAGATACTCAGATACTATTGAAATTCTTACTGAAATTGAAAGTTCAGGCTGTTCATCAATTGTTTTTTCTCAAAAGATAATCAAAGACGATTTTATTTGTTGCAGGGCAAGAATAACAGTGGTCTGTGTAAATGATAAAATGAAACCGGTCAGAATTCCAGAAGAAATAAAAAATGCAATCAGGGGGTAAAATGGAAAAGAAATATCTGGTCGTTTATTATTCAAGGACAGGTTTTACAAAAAGATTGGCTCAGGAAATTGCAATGGCTCTTTCCTCTGATATTGAAGAGATTGTTGATATGAAGGACCGCTCCGGAGTGAAAGGTTTTATGGCAGGTGGAAGGGACGCTATGAGGAGAGATCTTACAGAGATAAAACAGATTGAAAAAGATCCGGGAAATTATGATATTGTAATCATAGGCACTCCTGTCTGGGCGGCAAATATGACGCCTGCCATCAGAACATATATTTATCAGAACAAAGAAAAGTTTAAAAATGTAGCCTTTTTCTGCACAACAGGAGGAACCGGCATAGAGAAGACTTTTATTGAAATGGAAGTTTCAAGCAAAAGAAAACCGGTTTCAACTTTTGCAGCCAGAAGTTTGGAGGTTAAAAAGAACACCTACCAGGGATTTAAAGAATTTATTGAAAAAATAAAAAAATTTGCGATTTGAAACATGTGTTAAACTGACACAAGAGGTGATTATGAAATTAAAGATTCTTCTCATTTTTTTACTTTTTTTATCATCTGTGTGGGGAGATGTTGGTTCAGTGAAAGTTGCAGATTCTTCAGACATTGTGTCGGTTTTTGAAAAGAACTGGAACAGGCAACAGGGAGATTTTTCAATTGAAAAGGAAAAGATACTGAATATGCCTGTTATTACTTCCATAAAACCAGGATGGTTATTATTTGTAAGCAAGGAAAAACTCAGAGCACCTGTTGAATTACGAACATATGTCAGGCTTCGCACAACAGCAAACAAATCAGCTTACGCCTCTTTTCACCTTGGGAAAAAAGATACCGCTGACCCCGGGCTGTCCCTTGCACTTTCATTAACAGATAATCCTCAATATCCAGAACGCGTTTCATGTTCAGTTAGAAATTCGGGTAGATATCTGCACAACAACAATGAACTCGGTAAGAATATGGACTGGATCCCTACTTTTTCCAATGATTTTACATACCTGTTGAAAGCTTATCCAAGAATTCTTCCTGGCTGGGAAGAAGATTACAGGGTACGGATTGAAAAAGACATGGCTTTGCTTCCGGACCACAATTCAAAATGGATTGAGGTCAGGATAATTCTGAGGGAGGATTCAGTCTGGTTCTGGGTTGATGACCGGTTGATCGCATATAAAAAGGATGGCAATCTTCAGAAAGAAGGTTTTGCCGCCATAATGTTAAGCCAGGGAGTTCAATTGACAGGTCTGAAACTTTCTAAACCAGAAGATGAGACACCGGGTTTTTATCCTGTGAGAATCAATGGATATACTAATGGCAGAACGATCATAGGTAAAACATTTATAACGCCATTCAGACAGGCAGACACCATCACAAAAATTTCAGAGATTCCAGTTTTTCTTCCTTCGGTGAGTATAGAAGGGAATGACCATCTTGATATAAGCAAATCTTTGTACAGGGAAGGAAATCTTGAAGGTTATTTTCCTGTAAATCAGCATGCTTTTGCAGGTTCTTCAAAGAGGGATCCTGCAAGAATCCAGTTAAGAGTACCTTTTGATAACTATGATTCTCTTTATGTTCTTGCTGCAGCTGATGGCAGACCAAATTCTGTGCCAATTCTTACGGCAATGTTCTACAGACCTGATGCTGGATATCCTCAGAATTTTCAGGTGAGAGTGCCTCTTTTTACAGCAGAATCAGCTCAGTATAGAAAATTTCCTGTAACTCTTTCAAACGGTAAAAGGGCAAACCTATGGCTTATAAGAATTCCTCTTGATATGGGGAAATTATCGTCTTTTTCAGACCTTGACATTTTTGAGATTGAACTGACAAAAAATGTTGTTCAATACAGAGAATATCCAGATCCGATTATCTATGGCTGGCATCAGGCAGGACTTCCTTCCTCGGTTCATGTTTATGGGGTTACGCTTGGCAGATGTTATTTCAATTTTTCAATAAATCCGAACAAATTCGGTCATGTGTGGACATCTCCGGAAATTCCTTCCTACACAACCAAAGTTACAACCGGTGATAGAAAATTGGCTGGTAAACTTACAATTTCAGCTGCAAGTTATGATAAAACGGATATCATCAGACTTGAAAGAAGTATTCAACTTCCAGAAAATAGTTCAGAAAGTTTCAGCGTAAATATCCCCGTAAAGCTTTTTGGATGGTATCAGCTTCAGGCAACATTGAAAACAGAAGATAGAATATGGACTGAAACATGTTCTTTTGTTCTGCTCGCGCCTGATAAAAGAACAGAAAAATGGCAGGGAAAAGGCGGATTATTTGGGTACTGGAGCTATTACGGGGGTCATTACACGCCAAAAGCTGAACATCATATAAGGTTAATGACAATGGCTGGAGCAAGAACAAGTATCGGATTACCGCAGGGTGCAGAAAACAATGAGTTTGTTAAGAAGCACTGGACAAAAATTCCAGCGGGCGCCTGGGAGGTAAGCGTACAGGAATGGGCAGCGGAACAACCCTACGACCCGGCAAAATATAACGAATACAGGAAAAAAGTGATTGAAGCATACACAAAGGCACGGAATGCTGTGCCTGAACAATACAGACCTGATCATGTCTATTTTTTCCCTGAACCCGGCATCAGCAACAGAATGACAGCAGGCAATTATCCTGAATACTGGGGAGAGCAGGGATTTATTCCAACAGAAGATGAGCAGCGAAGGATAAGAATGCATTTTATAACAGCAAAGTGCGCGGCTGAAGCAATCAGAGACACCTGGCCTGAACTAAAAATACTGATACCATGGGGAGATCCTCTTTTTATTGTTCCTTTTCTTCGCGCAGGATTTCCGAAAGAGCTTATTGATGGTTCAGGTCTTGATATATGTGGCTTTGAAAGGTTACCCGAGCAGCAGCTTCATCAGATAAGTGTACACCGCATTTACCAGCTGAAAAAGGAATATGAAAAAGCAGGTATTTTGGATCCTGACCTTCGTTATTGCGAAGGAATCTTTGTACCGACTGAAATCGGAGCCTGCAGCTGGGAAGAACAGATGGATATTTACAATCGGTGGGTTTTAATCAGCATGGCATATGGGATAAAAAAATTTTACTCAGGATGGTTCACTTTTGACTGCGGAAATTACTATGGTGCTGAACACTACGGTGGTTGTGGTATTTTCAGAAGAATACCATACTGTGATCCAAAACCAGCCTATGCAGCGTACGCCACAATGACTGATAGATTGAATGAAGCAGAATTTGAAAGATGGATTCCAACAGGATCCCTCACAACTTTCTGCCTGAAGTTCAAAGGTCCGAAAGTTAATGTTTATACTCTATGGACCATAAGAGGTAAAAGGCCTCTTACGCTTGTCTTTTCAAAGGATGCACAGATAGAAGTAACTGATGTCATGAATAATACCAGATCAGTCAGGACGATTGACAGAAAGATTGTTATCACAGCGGGTTCATCTGTTACATATGTGACAGCAGAAGCAGAACTGTTAAACATTGAAACAGGTACTCCAGACCATTCTGACTCAAAACCAGCGAAAAATGCAGTTGTCGTTGCAGACTTTGGAGATGGTTCCTGGGTATTTACAGAAAAAAGAAACCAGATCTATGAAAATAATAATTTTGATACCTTCAGATACAGAGGAAGATTTTCTTCGTCAATCCAGAATGATGAAAAACATGGCAGGGTATTTGTTTCAAGACTTGAAAAGCAGGAGAAAGTACATGAACTGATGCCATGGTATTCAATTCTTGAACCTGAAAAACCCATCACATTTCCTGGCGCTCCGTCAGCAATAGGCGTATGGGTAAAAGGGGCAAGTGACTGGGGAAGGATTGTTTTTTGTCTGAGGGATGCCAGGGGTGAAAGATGGATAAGCATCGGGACAAAAGACCAGTGGAATTGTGATGATGTTCATTCGTGGAGTTATTTCAATTTTGATGGATGGAGATATATAAGGTTTGAATTACCAGGACACCATGGGTATGACAGTTTCAGAAAACATGGAACCACATGGTGGAGACATGTTGATGGTGACGGCATTGTTGATTTGCCTTTGAAGTTGGAAAGTGTTATAATTGAACAACGTTCACATATTCTTTATGTCAATGATATCCAGCCTGTTTCTTCTGATACAGTGTGTTTTGGCAGGATGTATGTTGAGTATGAGAATCCAGAAGATGCAACTCAAAAAACAGTATCATTGAACAGAATCAGGATGGAAAAACCAGAACCTGTTTCTGATCTGCCAAATCCAATCGCTGATATGAAAAAGACAGGTGTTTATGACCCAGTTTCAATAATCAAACTTGAGCCGCCTTCATGGGGAGCGGATGGTACAAATGTTTTTATTTATTTCACAGAGGTACCGGAGGCTTCAAAGTATTTTATATGGGTTGGTCCGTATGCAGACGGAAGAATTGCAATAAATATGACGCCCGATGGCGCAAAAAACGGTCAGCACATTTATGGTCTGAGGCCAGGCATCAGACTTTACTACTGGGTTGTCTGGTCTGATAGAGAAGGTAAAATATCAAAACCTTCAAAGGCTCATAGTGAAATTCTTGTGGATATGTTCAAGGAAAAATAATGTTTTCAATCACTTTTTATGGCGCAACAAGAAATATTACCGGTTCGCGGCATATTCTGGGATTTAATGAGAAAAAATTTTTGATAGACTGCGGTATTTATCAGGAAAGAGAGTTTTTGTCAAGAAACTGGGAAAAATTTCCGGTTAATCCTTCAGAAATTGATGCTGTGTTTCTGACGCATGCGCATCTTGACCACTGTGGTTTTCTTCCATGTCTTGTCAGAGAAGGATTTAAAGGTCCTGTCTATGCGACAAAACCAACAATTGAAATTGCAAAGATAGCACTGCTTGATGCCGCAAAATTATACCAGGAAGACGCCGAGAAGAAAAGACAGAGACATCAATTAACAGGCAAAAAGCCAGAACATCCCGTTGAACCATTGTTTACTGTTGAGGATGCATACAGGGTTTTTGAGAAGTTTCAGGAAATTCCGTGCAGGGATAGCTTTGAGATATGCAGAAATTTGAAACTTATCTGTCATAATGCCGGTCATATTCTTGGTTCAGCGATTTTAGAATTTACAGATACCACGACAGGAAAAAATTTTGTTTTTACCGGCGACCTTGGGAGACCGGGAAGACCTCTTCTTCCAGAGCCAGAAAGGTTTGAGAAAATTGATTATCTTATAATTGAATCAACATATGGTGACAGGTTGCATGAACCTGATTATTCAAGTCATGAAATGATTGCTCGGGCGATTTCTGAAACAGCAAAAAATGGTGGTAATATAGTTGTTCCGAGTTTTGCCATTGAAAGGACGCAGGAGTTTCTTTATTGTTTGAAAAAACTGCTTGAAGAAGATAGAATCCCGCATCTTATCACTTTTATTGACAGCCCGATGGCGATAAAGGTGACAGAGGTTTTTAAAAGATATCCTGAATTCCTGCGCGAATCAATTAATGATGTTGATAACAGTCCATTTGAGATGGAATTACTTCACCCTACAGAAACTGTTGAGCAGTCAAAATCAATCAACCATGTGAAGGGATCCGTTATCATCATAGCGGGTTCAGGCATGTGCACAGGCGGCAGAATCAAACATCATCTTATTACAAATATCAGCAGGCCTGAAAGCGCAATTATGTTTATCGGTTATCAGGCACATGGAACCCTCGGAGGAGAAATTGTAAGCGGTAAAAAACAGGTTAGGATTCTTGGTGAGCAAAGGCAGGTGAGGGCAAAAATTGTTCAGGTTAATGGATTTTCATCTCATGCTGACCAGAACGAAATTTTATGGTGGTTATCCTCTCTTGAGAAGCCACCATCTGGTACATTTTTAGTGCATGGTGAAGATAGCGCCATCATGACGTTGAAAGATATTCTTTTTAACAGAATGTCAATATCAGCAATGATTGCTGAGTATGGTATAACAATGGAGTTAAAATGAAAATTCTTCTGACCGGATGTGCGGGTTTTATTGGCTGGCATACTGCGAAAACAGCCCTGAAACAGGGGTTTTCTGTTTTCGGTATAGATGACATCAACGACTACTATGATGTGAGACTGAAAAACTGGAGACTGAAAGATCTCAAAAAAGAAAAAGGATTTGAGTTCAGACATCTTGATATCAGAAACATGGGAGATTTAGAAGAAATTTTTGAGCTGTTCAAACCAGAGGCAGTAATCAACCTTGCTGCAAGGGCAGGAGTCAGGGCCAGCATAGAAAATCCTCACATCTACTTTGAAACAAATGTTTGTGGAAACCTCAATCTTCTTTCATTGTGTGAAAAATACGGTGTGAAAAAATTCATCCTTGCTTCAACCTCATCCCTTTACGCCGGACAGAAGATGCCTTTTTCAGAATCACTTCCTGTTAATACGCCCATCTCTCCGTATGCGGCTTCAAAGAAAGCAGCAGAGGTTACCTGTTTCACCTATCACCATCTTTATCAGATTGATGTGACAATTTTCAGATATTTTACTGTTTATGGACCTGCAGGTAGACCTGATCTGAGTATTTTTAAGTTTATAAAACTGATAAATGAAGGCAAACCAATTGTTGTTTATGGAGATGGAAACCAGAGCAGGGATTTCACTTTTGTTTCGGATATTGCCAGAGGGACCCTGCTTGGATTGAAAAAAACAGGTTACCAGATTATAAATCTTGGCGGTAATAAACCATATACAATCAACCAAACGATATCGTTGATAGAGAATTATCTTGGCAGGAAAGCAGATATTACCCATAAGCCATTTCCTCAATGCGATATTCCTGCGACATGGGCGGATATTTCAAAAGCAAAAGAAATACTTGGCTGGGAACCAGAAGTTTCTCTTGAACAGGGAATAAAAAGAACAATTGACTGGTGTGTTGAGAACCAGAGCATGATTCGAGAGATTGTTTTGAAAGATTGAAAAATAAGAAAGGGGGATATAATGAAATCCGGTTTGAAACAGGGGCAGAAAATTGTCTGTATAGGCGATAGTATTACTGATTGTGGAAGACGTGCAGAATTTGCGCCGTTGGGAAATGGTTATGTGAAATACTTTAATGATCTGCTTGTTGCCAGCTATCCGGAGAAAAACATATCCGTTATCAATAAAGGAATAAGCGGAAATACGATTATTGACCTTCAGAACAGGTGGGAAGATGATGTTATCTATCACAACCCGGACTGGCTTACCATATTGATAGGCATCAATGACCTTCACCACGTATTACGGAAGAGTCCTGACTGGCAGGATTGCACAGAGGATAAATTTGAAAAAAGATATTCTGAAGTTCTCACAGTCACAAAGGACAAACTGGATTGCGGTATCATACTGCTTGAACCATTTTATATCAGTGTCGACACTTCGGGTGGCTGGAGAAACCTGGTCCTGAAAGAACTGAAAAAATATGTGGATGCTGTCAGGAAGATAGCAGAAAGATTTGATACAAAAATAGTAAGACTGCACCAGATCTTTCAGAAACACCTTAAATACAGAGATAGTGAAACATTCTGCCCTGAACCGGTTCATCCCAATTCAACAGGACATATGGTAATAGCTTCAAGCCTTTTTGAAGTTTTCAGGAGTTGATCATCTCGGTGTTGCATCAGGTAAGCCCCCATCAACAGGAATTGTTGCACCGGTTGTTGGGGTTTGATGGGAAACAAAGAACAGCACAGCATTTGCGACATGATCAGCAGTAACTTCTGTCCTGAGAAGGTTTCTGTTTCTGTAATATTCCTGAAGACCTTTTTCATCAAGACCTCTTGCTTTCATTCTGTCAGGACCGACCTTTTCCCAGAGCCCTGATTTTCTTTTACCATCAGAAAAAACAGCATCAGGGGCGATCATATTGACCCTCACACCAATCGGTGCAAGCTCAAGACTTGCAATTCTGGCAAGCTGATGCGCTGCAGCTTTTGTTGCGCTGTAAGCGCCGAAAGATGCGCCAGGAGCAAAAACATTTTTTGTTGAAATCAGTATTATGTCTCCACCGGTATTCTGCTTTTCAAAATGTTTTGCAAGCTCTTTTAAAACAATCAATGTTCCTTCAAGGTTGACCCTTTCAAGTTTTTGAAATTCGTTTATATCCATATCCCTGATTGAAGAAACATAAGCGATACCCGCATTGATCACGGCTATTTCGAGAGAACCAAAATTTTTAACTGTTTTTTCTATTCCCTCTGAAACACTTTCAGGGCATGTGACATCCATTATGATACCTGTTATTCTTTCTTTGAATTGTTGCTGGAATTCTTTGATAAGTGTGTCAAGACATTGTTGTGATATATCTGTTGCAGCGACCCTGCAGTTTGAACGAAGAAGCCCCCTGCATATTCCAGCGCCTATGGCGCCAGCAGCACCTGTTACCAGAGCCACCCTGTCCTTAAGATCATATGTGACAGATGGTTCGGGTTTCATACGATTTCTTTTATCCTGCCCTTTCTCAGGATATCAAGAAAATTTTTTGCATTTTTTGATGGATTCTTACCATCAAAAACTGCTCTTCCAGCGACAAAGATATCAGCTGGCATGTGTGAAATATCAACAATATTTTCTTTCGTTATCCCGCCATCAATGCCAACAAGTATATCTCTTTCTGATTCATTGATCAGGGAAATGACTGATTTAAGTTTTTTTTCTGTTGATTTTAGAAAGGTTTGATCCTGCCAGCCAGGATTTACAGCGAGAATTGTAATCATATCAACAACATCAAGCACACTTTTTAAAAATTCAACCGGTGTCCCGGGATTTATCGCAATTCCACAAACAATGCCGCGTTTAGGATCGTTAAGATTTTTAAGTTTCTTTATTTCCTGTAATACCCCGTGAATGTTATACGGACATGCTTCATAATGAACTGTAAGAATATCAGCGCCAGCATCAGCGAACTGTGATATTTTACTCAGCGGATTCGTGACCATAAGATGAACGTCTTTTATAAGATTTGTTTTAATTTTTTTTACAAATCCTGCACCAACAGTTATTTCAGGACAGAAATTTCCATCCATGATATCAAAATGGATAATTTCCACACCCGTACCATCAAGTTTTTTAAGATCCTGTTCAAGATGCAGTATATCGGCTGCCGTAACTCCAACGCTCAAAGTTGGTGTTAATGAACGCAGATACTGAAGGAATGATTGTTCTGACAATTTTTACTCCTTTCCGGGTTTTTTCCCAAGTTTTTCAAGATAGTAATCATATGCTTCCTGCACTTTTATGTTTTTATGCACAACCATTCTCACCGCCTGTATCATTGCTACCGGATTTTCTGCCTGGAAGATATTGCGTCCCATATCAACTCCGCATGCACCCTGCTGAATGGCATTATAAGCCATTTTCAGGGCATCCAGTTCCGGAATTTTTTTCCCGCCTGCGATTACAATGGGTACAGGACAGCAGGCGGTTACTGTGTCAAAATCAGGTTCAACATAGTATGTTTTTACATAGGTTGCACCCAGTTCAGCGCAAATTCTGCAGGCAAGTCGCATGTACTTTGCATCCCTTACAAGTTCCTTTCCAACAGCTGTGACTCCAAGAACACCGATACCGTATCTCTGTCCCATATCCACAAGACGTGTCATATTGTGCACCGATCTGGTTTCGTATTCTCCACCGATGAAAACCTGTACGGCAACAGCCGCAGCATTCAATCTTATGGCTTCTTCAATATCCATTGCTATTTCTTCATTTGAAAGTTCCTTCAGGATGCTCGGTCCGCCGCTTGCTCGAAGCACAATGCCATTGGGATATGTCGGGGGTATTACTGAACGCAGGATGCCCCTTGTCAGCATAAGGGTATCTGAATATGGAAGAAGTGGAAGTATGGTGACATCTATTCTTTCAAGGCCTGTTGTTGGACCCTGAAAATAACCGTGGTCAACAGCAAGCATGACTGTTTTCCCGGTTGATGGATTGAAAATGTGAGATAGTCTGTTTTTCATTCCCCAGTCAAAATTATTTGAACCCTTCAGAAAAAAGGCTTTATTTTTTTGAGGGATTTCCTGATAAAAATTCTTTTCTTTTTTATCGTCGATCTCTGGCATTTTTTCTCCTTTTGAGAGAAAAACGTTAAGTGTACTGGAGCAAAAACATTATATCAAAAAACAACTGCTGTATCAATTCGGGATAATATTTTATTTTTTCTCCTTTTTTGAATGGGTCTGCCCTTTGTGATATGATAAACTATCCGATTCGTTCAGGGACAACATTCATGAAAGAAACAATCAGTGAAATTGTAAAAAAAGAACAGGAAACCAGGATAAGATTGGATGAAGCTCAGAAAAAGGCTCAACAAATTGTTTCTGATGCTGAGAAACAGGCAGCCAGTATCATAGAAGAAGCCAGACTCAGGGCTTCCAGAAATTCCACGGAAATGATAAAGAAGGTGGAAAAGGAAATAAAAGAGAATAAGGAGAAAATTCTTTCAAAAGAAAAGAGTAAGAATGAAACTGTTAAAAGTCAATGGCAACCGATTATAGAATCTGCTGCTTCCAGAATATTCAGAAGAATTATTGACATGAGTCATATTACAGGAAAACTTTTTGAATGAGATGAGACAGATTTCAAGATATGCTTATCCTAATACAAGAATCAGGTCAATGTTTTCTGAACTTCTTGATGAAGATTTTTTTTCCAGGTTATCCGGCACTGATTTCAATGGTTTTCTTGATATCCTTGAAAAAACGGAATATGCAGATTTAATTAAGGGTCGCGAATCAATTACTCCCGAAGAATTTGAAGTTTCCTGTATTAAAGCCGACAGGGAAAAAATAAAAAAGATTTCTTCATTCTTTTTATCCAAAAACGAAAAACGTATAATTTTGCTCCTTGATGAAAGGTATATGGTTGAACAACTTAAGTTTGCACTCAGATTATGGAAAAGAAAACAACAATCTTTTCAATCACAGTATAGAGGAGAGTTTTCGCATATTTTCAATGCAAAAACTATTGATGAAGTACAGGATTTGCTTGAAGAATCCGGTTATGCCTCCGCTGTTGGCAATGCAAAGGAAATGTATGAAAAAACCGGTTCTCTTTATATGGTTGAGGTTTTGATAGACAGGCAGTATTTTGAGAAATTGCAGGATGCGATTGGAAGACTTTCATCGACTGACAGAATCATAGCCAGAAATATTATTGGTGCAGAAATAGACAGAGAAAACCTTTTGTGGCTCGGAAGAATACTGTTATACTATTCTGGCAAAATTCCTTCTGAAATGGCTGGATTTATTCCAGGTGGTGCCACTCTTTCTGAAAAGGATTTAAGAAAACTGATGAGCCAGAGTATGACTTCATCGGTTGAATTGAAGCTGCCTCAACGATATCTTGAAATTATTGAAAAATTACCTGAAAACCTTGCAGATATAGACAGGATTCTTGAGGGTATCATAATTCACCAGATTAAAAAAGCCCTTGTGGAAAAGCCATTTTCAATCGGGATTCCACTCGGGTATATTTTTCTCAAACTGCGTGAAACAAGGCGACTTGTGAGTGTTTTTGTATCAAAATATCTTTCAGTAAAACAATAATAATATGCTTTCTGAAAAACTTGTTCTTTTGAACGCGATTGTGAGAAGAAATAGAGCAAATGCTGTACTTGCGAGGCTTCTTCATGCCGGATTCTTTCATCCTTTTGATGTAACATCAATTTCTGGTATCAGTGAGTACATTGATTTATGGAAGCAGGATTCTGAACCGACCAGATGGAAGGAAATCGAGAAAAGAATCAGATTTATAGAAAAGGAAAACGGGTTTTCTTTTTCAAACGAGTCAGAGCCTGTTTCTTATGCTGAAGCTGAAACAACACTGTCAATGATAGAAGAAACTCTCAAACCACTTTTTGAAGAAAGACACAGGCTTCATAAGGAAATTTCTCATCTGGAGATAATCCTTGAAAAAAAACCGGTTTATCTTCCAGTCCCTGCTGGCAGTTATACCTTTATTCATTCTGAAATCGGTGAAATAAAGGCTGATAGTCTTTCAATTCTTGAAAATATGCTTGAAAATATACCGCATATCATTGTTCCAGCGGATGTGAAAAATGATTTTTTGATTGTTGGGGTGATTATTCTAAAAAAAGATTTTCAATCTTTTGAGAGAATAAAAAAGGAGATCGGCTGGCAACGGCTATCCTCTGACATTATAATAAGCGATATCACTGAGGAACAATACCGCGAGAAAATAGAAAAACAGAAGTTAGAACTCAATAGGATTAATGAAGAAATTCAAAAAATAATCAGAAAAAACCAAAATCTTCTTGAAAAAATATCAACTTCCGTGGACATATATAAAAAAATCTCCATTGCCAGAAGCCATGCCGGTGTTACTGACACCACAATGATAATTTCAGGCTGGATTCCACAGGACCGGATTAAGACTGCATCAGATATTATATTAAAAGTTGATGGCTCATCTTACTGTGAATATATTCCCGCAGAGAAGACCGGTGTACCAATGGAGCAGATACCTGTGAAATTCAAACATAACAGGCTGTTGAAACCATTTGAACTTATAGTTAAAACATATGGAATACCCAGATATAACACTCTTGATCCCACTGTTTTTGTGGCAATTTCTTTCCTTTTGATGTTTGGAGCGATGTTTGGAGATGTTGGGCATGGCGCTGTTTTTATTATTTTTGGGCTTCTTATGCTCTGGCGGGCAAAAGGCAGTTTCAAGCAGGCAGGGTATCTTGTTACCTTTACAGGTATTGCCTCAACAATATTCGGTTTTCTTTACGGCAGTGTTTTTGGGATTGAATTTCATCCTGTCTGGTTAAGTCCTATGGAAAATATATCATTGATGTTTCGTAAATGTATTATTTTTGGAGTGATAATTTTGACAGCAGGGATTGTTTTGAATATGATAAATCATGCAATCAACAGGGATAAAACAGGTTTTTTCTTTGACAAAGCAGGTTTATTTTCCGGATTGATTTTCTGGGCAGGAGCGGGTATAGCGGTTTCCTATTTTTCAGGAGTTTTTATTCCGGTAAAAATACTGTCTATAATTTTTGCTGTAGGTATTTTAACGATTTTCTTTAGATCTGTTTTTGAAACCATAAGGCATAAAGAAGGATTGATTGTCGGAATTATAGAAGGTGTTCTTCATGTTTTTGAAATAATGATGGGTTATCTGGCAAATACGATTTCATTTATACGTATTTCTGCGTTTACCCTTAACCATTTTGGATTTTTTATGACAATTTTTGCTATTTCAGGAATGCTTAAGAATGCCTGGGCGGGCTGGTTGTCATGGGTTGCTATAATCTTTGGAAATATCTTTGTGATAGTTCTTGAAGGATTGGTGGTATTAATACAATCTCTTCGTTTGAATTATTACGAATTCTTTTCAAGATTTTTCATTGCTGGGGAAACAGTGTATCAACCACTTACCCTAAAGGTTTTCAATGAGAAGATAGAAAAATACATAACATAGAAAGGAGGCACAGGATGAAATTTTCTGGTAAGATTTTCGGAAATTTTCTGCAGGTGGGGTTGGCTTTTCTGGCTGTTACTGCGGAATATGTATTTGCACAGACCACAGGAATAGATCCTTCCAACACAGGTAAAGCGTTCTATGCGGCCGCTCTTTCCACAGGTATTGCAGCGATTGCTGCAGGAATTGCGGTTGCGTATGTGGGAACTGCAGCGGTTGGTGCGCTTGCCGAGAAACCCGAGCTGACAGGAAGGGTTTTGATATTTGTGGGTCTTGCAGAAGGTATAGCCATCTATGGCCTTATCACAGCAATAATGATTCTTGGAAGGGCACAGTGACCCATGAAATTCTATTGTATTTCAGATTATGAAAGTTCAGTGGCTTTCAGGCTTGCCAACATTTCAACCTTTGATGTCAGGAACAGAACACAGGCTATAGATGCTTTTAAAAAAATAACAGAGCTTGATGATGCGGGGATAATACTTATAACTGACAGAATCGCTTCATTGATACAGGATGAAATAAAAGCATTCACATCCAGAAAGTCGAGACCACTGATACTTCAAATAGCATCTTATGGCATTAAAATAAAAGCAGACAGGAAACAAAATGGAGCAGAAGAGTGACGAAAGGGCTATTAACAGGCTGATTTCTGAAATAGAAAAATTGACCCTGGAAAAGGTTAATGATGTCATTCGTGCGGCAGAATTAAAGGCAGAAGAAATTATAAGTGCTGCAAAAAAAACCGCCGAAGATATTATTTCTGCTGAAAAAGAAAAGACGCAGAAACTGGTTTTAACAAAGAAACAGAGGGCAGAAGCCACAACTAAAATAGAATTGAAAAAAGCACAGCTTGAATTTAAGAAAGAATTTGCTGATAGGGTTTTTGAAAAGGTTCAGGAGATGGCAATAAATTTCAGGGCTGATCCAGAATACAGAAATTTTCTTAAAAATGCTGTACTTGAAAGTATAGAAGTGATTGATACCCCCGAAGTGGTTATAAAATTTTCTTCACTTGATTCAGGATATTTCAATCAGGATTTTGAAAAAGAAGTTCTTGAAATATGTAAGAAAGATCTAAAGAAGACAGTTTCCATCCTGTTTATTAAATCGGATTTTAAGGATATCGGGATCATCGGTATGTCAGGGGATGGTTTTATAATGTACGACAATACTTTTTCCGCAAGAATGAAAAGATTATTCGATGAGATTTATTCGGAACTGCTCGGAGAAGCAATCAATGGCTGAAATAATCGGAAATATTATTAGAGTAAATGGTCCGGTTGTTCAGATAAGATGTAAAGAGAATATTAAGATACTTGATATGGTTGAAGTCGGACAATTGCATCTTGTCGGAGAAATCGTTAGATTAAAGGAAAATGTTGCATATGTTCAGGTTTATGAAGATACCACATCATTAAAAGCAGGTGATCCAGTTTATTCTGACAGAATACCTCTTTCTCTTGAACTCGGACCGGGATTGATTGGCAATATCTTTGATGGCATTCAGAGACCGCTTGAACAAATAAAAATTCAGGAAGGCGATTTCATATCAAGGGGTTTGCACATATCCGCACTTGACAGAGAGAAAAAATGGCATTTTCTCCCGGTTAAAAAAGCAGGAGAAAAAATAGGTCCTGGAGATATTATAGGTGAGGTTCAGGAGACAGGTTTGATAAAGCATAAAATTATGGCTCCAGCTGATTATCCGGTCGGAATTCTGGATTATATTGTGGATGAAGGCGATTACAGTATTGAAGATACAGTTGCTGAAATAACTGCGGAAGGAAGGATTTTCAGTGTCAAAATGTATCAGAGATGGCCGGTTAGAAAACAGCGGCCATACAGGCAGAGAATACCGGTCAACATGCCCCTTATTACGGGTCAGAGGGTAATTGATACACTGTTTCCGGTGGCAAAAGGTGGTTGCGTGGCTGTTCCTGGAGGATTCGGAACAGGGAAAACAGTTGTTCAGCATCAGCTTGCAAAATGGTCTGATGCAGAAGTTGTTATTTTTGTCGGTTGCGGTGAAAGAGGTAATGAGATGACGGATGTACTTGCCAATTTCACCAGACTTGTTGATCCGAGAACCGGGAAACTGTTGCTTGAAAGAACAGTTTTTGTAGCAAATACATCAAACATGCCTGTGGCGGCAAGAGAAGCAAGTATTTATACTGGAATTACAATTGCCGAGTATTTCAGAGATATGGGTTATGATGTTGCACTTATGGCTGATTCAACATCAAGGTGGGCTGAAGCACTCAGAGAGCTTTCCGGGAGAATGGAGGAAATACCGCTTGAAGAGGGTTTTCCTTCATATCTGCCCGCAAGACTTGCAGAGTTTTATGAAAGAGCAGGAAAAGTAATAAATCTGAACGGACAGGAAGGTTCCATCACGGTTATTGCTTCTGTTTCTCCTCCTGGTGGCGATTTTTCTGAACCGGTCACATCCCATACAAAACGTTTTATCCGTTGTTTCTGGGCTCTTGATAGAGATCTTGCATATTCCAGGCATTATCCGGCAATAAGCTGGATAGACAGTTATTCTGAATATGTTGATGAAATAAAAAGCTGGTGGGATGTGCATACTGATGGTCAATGGATTGAGTGCAGGCAGGTTATTCTTGATCTTCTGCAAAAGGAACAGAGACTTCAGCAGATAGTCAAACTTATCGGTCCTGATGTTCTTCCAAACACGCAGAAGATTATTCTTGAAACATGCCAGCTATTTAAGAATGCGTTTCTTCAACAGAGTGCATTTGATGAAACAGATACTTTTTGTTCTGCAAAAAAACAGTTTCTTATGTTCAAAGCCATTATCAAATTCCACATCCAGGCAGAGGAACTGATAAAAAAGGGTGTCGGAATCGAGGAGATAAGAGAAAGCACTGTTTATCGGGATCTTATAAGAATGAAAAATTATAAAGAGGAAAACCTTGATGATCTTGAGAGATTTGTAAATTCTGTTGAATCTCAGATGGAGCAATTGAAAAAATGAATATTTACAATCTTCGTCAGTACATAGAACTTGAAGAAATTGCAGGACAGCTTTTTGTCATAAGAAATATTCACAATGTCGGATATAACGAGATTGTTGAAATTACTGAAGAAAATGGAAACACAAGAGTGGGGATAACCCTTGAGGTTGGTGAGGGTTACGCGGTTGTGCAGGTTCTTGGAGGTACCTCAGGCCTATCCCTGAGAAATTGCAGGGTGAGGTTTAAGGGTGAACCACTTGAATTTGGGGTTTCCATGGAAATGCTTGGCAGGATATTTGACGGACTTGGTAATCCGCTTGATGGCCTGCCGGAACCTGTGCCAGAAGAAAAAATGAATGTCAATGGTATGGCAATAAACCCATCAGCAAGGGATTATCCTGAAAATATAATAGAAACAGGGATTTCAACCATTGATGTTATGAATACACTTGTTCGCGGGCAGAAACTTCCATTTTTTTCAGGCAGTGGTCTTCCGCACGACATGATCGCGGCACAAATTGTGAAGCAGGCGCGAGTGGAAGGAGAGGGTTTCTGTATTGTATTTGCAGGAATGGGCGTCAAGTACGACACCGCACAGTTTTTTATAAAAAGTTTTGAAGAAACAGGCGTGCTTGATAATGTGATAATGTTCCTTTCTCTGGCGGATAGCCCGTCTCTTACAAGACTGATGACACCGAGATTTGCTCTCACAGCGGCTGAATTTCTCGCCTTCAAAAAGGATATGCATGTTCTTGTATTGCTCACAGATATGTCAAACTACTGCGAGGCGCTGAGAGAACTCTCCACAATGAGAGGAGAGATACCTGCAAGGAAGGGGTATCCAGGTTATCTTTACAGTGATCTTGCAAGCATTTATGAAAGAGCCGGCAGAATAAAAAGCAAAAAGGGTTCAATCACTCAAATACCAATTCTCACAATGCCAAATGATGATATTACCCATCCGGTTCCAGACCTGACCGGATACATTACAGAAGGCCAGGTTGTTGTTGACAGGGAGTTGCACGCAAGAGGAATTTTTCCGCCCATATCTGTTTTACCATCCCTTTCAAGGCTTATGAAGGATAATATTGGTTCAGGAAAAACCCGTGAAGATCATCCTTCTCTTGCTTCTCAGTTATTCGCATCGTACGCAAGGACAAGGGATATTAAGGCGATTGCCTCAATCATTGGAGAAGAAGAACTTTCAACTCTTGACCGACTGTATCTTAATTTTGGTGAGATTTTTGAGACAGAATTTGTAAATCAGGGGTATAATGAAAGAAGAACACTGAATCAGAGTCTGGAGCTTGGCTGGGACATTATTTCCAATCTTCCTGAGGAAGAACTTGTAAGAATCAGCCGGCACGAGATAGAACAGAGATACAGGCGAAAAAAATGAGCATAAGAATATCAGCCACAAAAACGAACCTTCTCAGGACAAAAAAGACATTATCTCTCTGTAGGGAAGGCCATCAGCTTCTGGATGAAAAAAGAAAGATACTGTTGATGGAGATTTCCTCACTTACCATCATTATAGAAAAAATACAGAAAGATGTTGATGACTCAATTGAAAAAGCATACAGAGCTGTTGAAAAGGCACTTGTTTCAATGGGAAAGAACAAACTTGAGCAGATTGCTGCCGGCATAGACATACAAGTGCAGATAGAATTATCAGAAAGAAAGGTTATGGGAGCAACATTGCCTCAGGTTTCTCTTTCAATAAAAGAAAATCCGCCTTTTTTCAGTCCTGTTGGCATAAGTCCGCATGTTGATGAGGCAATTATTTTAATGAAAGAGGCATTAAAAAACATTGCTCTTCTTGCTGAAAAAAAGATTTCTTTGATGAGACTTGAACAGGAATTTTTGAGAGCAACAAAAAAGGTTAATGCGCTTGAAAAAATTCATATTCCGTATTATAGTGAAATTGTAAAATTTATTGCTGATAGACTCGATGAGGAATCCAGAGAGGCATTTGCAACACTGAAAGAAATAAAAAAGAAAATTGTTTCAAGGGAATCGTAAATGGCTTTTATCAAACATATCATTGTTGCCTGCGCTGTTGATAGTATCTCTTCTTATACAGTGAGATACGCGATAGAATTCGCAAAGATTGTGAATGCCAGGCTGACCATTCTTCATATTGTGGATACATCAAAACTGAAGGAGCTTATAAAAATTGGGTTCTTCAAGGAATATGAGAGAAAAAACATTGAACAGGACCTTGAAAGGGAAGGAAAGATATTTGTTGAAAGATTTCAGGCTATTGCAAAAGAAAAAGGTGTTGAATGCGATGTCCTTGTGATGTGGGGTACAGTACATAAACAGGTTGCTCAGGTTGTAAAAGACACAGGTGCAAACCTGCTTATCATTGGTGGAAATCCCGGTATCTGTGAAGCTGGAAGAAGCACTATAGGAGAACTTATCCTTGCTGAAGTGCCGTGTCCTGTACTTGTTGTTAAGAGGGTGAAACACGATTGGATGGATGACCTGATGTAATTTTTAGTTTTTCAAAAATCAGGGGAAGTGTAATTTCTTGCTTTTTTTATTGCCTGGCACTCAATTTCCACAAGCCATCCCGGACGACAGACATTTGCAATAACCAAAATCAATGGTTTATTACTGAACCTTTTCTTCATTTCTCTGTAAACAAAACCCGCATCGGCCATGTCTCTCACATATACAATAAAAGAGCAGACATCTTCAAAGTTACTACCAGCCTGATTCAGAAGGATTTCTATGTTTTTCAGTGTATGATTGAGCTGTTTGCTTATGTTTGATGGATGGACAATTTCTCCTCTGTTATTTATGCTTGCTGTACCTGATATCAATATATGGCTGCGATCTTTGTAATTTATTACTGTTCCTCTTTCAAAAGTGACACCATAGATGTACGTTGGGCTGATGTATTCAGGGGCTGTAAGAAACTGGATCTGATTTTTCTGAATGCCTGCTATTGAATATGCGTCCATTGAAATTTTTACTTTGATATTTTCAATAAGCCCACCAACACCTGTGCTTGCGACAAAATGCGTTTCGGATTTAAGACCGTTCTGTGAAAAAAAGTCCTTTCTTGCTTCCACAAATTCTTTATAGTCAGTATCGATATTTTGAACAAAAAACCAGGTTCTCATCAGATTATCCAGCAGTGTCATTTTTCTTTTTGCAAGCAACTTCTTATATTTTGAAAGGATGCTCGTTGTTTGTCTGCGAATGGTTTTCTTATCAGGGCTGGTAATGTTTGTATCCCAGAAATGGATCAGTTTTCCTCTCCTGATGCCGTTATCTGAAAAATGTTCTGGCTTTTTATCAGAAATATGATATGCCCACATGGCTATTTTTGCTTCCGGATATGGCGGTTGACTGATAACGGATACAGAACAACCGTTTTCTGTTATGTTTAACAGGGAATGTGTTCTGATAATTTCATACTGATTTGGAAGATCGCTGAAAAAAAATTTTCTGAAAGCACAGGTATGAGATGGCAGGTTTAAATAATTGAGAAGCCGTATATACGATTGATGAATCCATTCCATCTGATCGATGACACTTCCATATTCAACTGGAACAAGAGTGATGTGACATTCGTCGGATCCTGATTCTCCATGAAAAAAAGAATAGTTTACGATTGTTTTTGTATCGGTAAATTTCATCTCTTCTTCAATCATTTTTTACCACCTCAAAAGGAATCGCAGGCAGAAATCCAATCGGGTTTTTCCTCTTTCCCTGCTGCTGTGAAGATTCTTCAAAGACTTCTATAATCAGGTTGTCTCTGTACCCGATGAGTTTTCTATCGGCTTCTACAGTCAGCAGATATCTGCCGGAATCAAATTGGATATCTTTAATTTTGATTCCATCCGGAGGGTTGTTGAGTTCAAAGCTGATTGAGATTGATGGATTTGGTTTGAACCATTTTTCTATTTCGCAGCTTGTTGTGGCTGTCCCACCGGCAGGAATCTTCAACAATTCCCTGCTTATTGTGTCGGGTTTTATCTGTTTTGTTCTTCCACGGACCAGAGAAACAATCAGTTTTTCTGATGGAACAAGATGTTTATAAGCAAATGCCTGCATCTGTTCTTCAGCTGCCATTGCGGTGCGTATAACTTCTCTTTCACCGATTCTGCTTCTACCCTCAATGTTTATGGGAATAGTTTGCTCTGAATACCTTGCAGGAGCTTTCAGTGTCACCCTTACGGTATTTCTTCCAGCAGGAATCTTTCCTCCATCAAGAACAAAACCTGCAGGAGCATTTTTTAAACTCAGTTCAATGTCGCCATCCCAGCCATCTTTTTTTATTGCATGAACTGTTATTACGGCTATTCCATCATATGGTATGTTGATGCGGGATGGACTTACAATCAGTCGGAAATCATACTGTGGTTTGGTTATCCGCAGAAAATAACGGTAAGATTCACCGCCATGCCCCTGAGCATCAATAACCTCCACTGTATAATTTCCTGTTGATGGAAGTTTTGTTAGCAGGAAAGAATCCGCATGATGGGTCATGGTCCCATTTTCCAGATCATTTTTCATATCATCGTTCCATTCAAGGATCTGTTCCATTTGATTTTTTAATCTGATGATGGAATCAATCGGATACCCGAATCTCCTTCCATATAATTCTATCGCTATTACATCGCCCTGTTTTCCATAGAAACGATATCGATCAATATCTCCCGGATAATTGATGCAACCTTTTATCAATACAGGGATTGAAACACTCTGCGCTGCTGGCATTTTAAGTTCAGTTTCTCTATACTCCGGCGTGTTTTTCAGCATCTCCAATAATGCGAAAATTTTTTCTTCGGATTCTTTCTGTCCGGTCAGAAATGTTAAATAATTGCTTGCATCTGTTTTTTCCATCACATATATTCTGTAAATAAAATCCTCTCTTCCTCTGTATATGGAATCCCTTATTTCCAGAAAATAGATACCTGTTTCAGGGACCCTTAAGCTTATAAATGGATCCGGCTGAAAATAAAAGTCATCAGCATATGAAACCTCTTTCCAGTTTTTATCATAAAGTGCAATGACTGCCTGGAACCATCCAGGAACAGCATCTGCAAGATATGGTATCAATTTTCTCGCCTGTGCAAGTATCATGATTTCCTGGTCTCTTTTTAACTGAAGGGTAAATCTGTTGGTTTTTCCAGGAAGTATTCTTCCGTTTATAACAACAGGGACCTGTAATATGGTGGTTTCTCTATCAATGTTTTCATTTTCATACCTGTACTGATTATACGTACAGCAGAATTCAGGGAATTCTCCAACCTGGAAAACAACAGGATTTGTAAGTCCTCTTGGTGTCTTAAGCCAGATTTCATAGTTTCCCGGTATAGTATCAGGTTCAATTTTGACCTGTATCTGGACCTCTTCAGCAATGGGTGGTTTTGGTTTATTCTGACGGTTAAGATATTTTTCATAGATTAAGGCCAGTTCCTTCGGAGTTTTTCTTTCAAGGTTTCTCAGATCGGGTAGATCAGGAAGAACAACCTTTTTTTCTGTCTCTGTTCTGGTGTCCTCTGCTGGTTTTCTTCCGGCACGTCTGTCCCTGATCTCCTGAATTCTTCGTCTCAATTCTTCTATCTGTAATTGATTCAATGGTCCTGATGGACCCTGATAATCAATAACTGTTGCGCTTATTCCACTTTTTGAGAAATAAACAGCATTTGCTCCTCTGAGATTCTGTCCGCCAATGGTGACCACAAAGGTAGTACCTGCCTGCCCCCCGGCAGGATAGACATATCCGATATAGGGTTGATTTATCTGGGAAAACCCGATAAAGGCGGTAGAAACCATAATAAAGAATACCAGTAATAAGCCCTTTTTCATTTTTCAGTCCTTCATTACCTCTTTCAGTTCACCGCTTCCAGAATATCCTTCTGAATATGGCATCACTTTAATATCAATACCTTTATCATTCGGCAGTGACCCATCAGGGTTAATTCCAAGCAATTTCAGAATGCTTCTCAGCAGGTCTTCTGGATAGATGGGTCTGCTTGCAACATAACCACCTTTATCATCAGAGGAACCGACTACCATTCCTCCTTTGAAGCCACCACCGGCAATAACAGCTGAAAAACAATGTCCCCAGTGTCCTCTTCCTCCATTCCATGGGGGAGCCCAATCAATTTTTGGCGTCCTTCCAAATTCACCACAGCACCAGACAATGGTTGTATCAAGAAGGCCTCGTTTATCAAGGTCTTCAAGAAGTGCTGAAAATCCCTGATCAAACTCGGCAAGTTTTCTCTGCATTGCCTGAAAATGTTGTTTATGGGTATCCCAGCCAGGATAATTGATTGTTATATAAGGTACACCTGTTTCAACGAGTCTCCTTGCAACAAGGCAGGATTGTCCGAACCAGTTCCTGCCGTATCTATTTCTTACTTCGTCTGGTTCCTGCGAGAGATCAAAAACCTTTCTTGCTTCCCCGAGAATCATTTCATATGCTTCACTGGTTGCTTTATCAAAAAGAATAAAATCAGGGTAATCAGGCATTATCTTTCCAAGTGTATCAAGTTTAACAAGCAGATCTCTACGTTTTTGTTGTTGCTGTTCTGATATTCCTTTGGCAATGATACCCTCAACCGCAAATATTTTCTGGTTCGGGTCTCCACCTGTGACAAATGGTTTGTATGCAGGACCAAGAAACCCTTCTTCTGAAAACCTTCCCTGGGACTGGGTAAGAACAATATAAGGAGGAATTTTCCCTTTATAGCCACTTCCATAGCCTTTGAATACAGAAACTATTGCTCCAATAGACGGATATACAGGTCCAATGCCTGGCTTATGGCCTGTTTGCATATAATATGCTGCTGATTCATGTCCGTTTATTCCATGAGTCATGCTTCTTATAATACTGTATTTGTCCGCAATTTTTGCCAGCATAGGCAAAGAAGCATTTATTTCAATTCCAGGGATATTTGTTTGAATGGTTTTGTCCAGAGGTCCGCAGTAGTCATATCCGGCAGCAGGCTTTGGATCAAAGGTATCATTATGAGATGGTCCTCCCCACATCCATATCTGAATAACTGATTTTGCATATACTTTTTCCTGCGAAGGGTTATCTGCAGCTGCCAGGATTGTTGCTGTAATCAAAATGGACAGGATTTTTAAAATGATAATTTTTTTCATTTTTTCTCAGTGTTTGAACAAAAATTCTTTACTGTTTATCAAAGCCCACGCAATATCATTTGCCGCCTGATATGGCAAAAGCCCGGAATTATTGAAATAGTCATCAGCTATCACCAATTCTTCTGGTGAAGGTGGTCTTGAAAGAATTATTTTGTATATCATTATTACAGAATCTTTTTTGTTTTTCCACAGCTGAGAAATTGCCTTTTTCAGCACAGGGCTTAATATTATTCTGCGCTGTATATCACTTGAGTTCAGCATAAACAGACGTTGTTTATCCGTTGGCCTGGTGTTGCGTTCAGATTCAAGTCCTGTGTCTCTGGATGGTCTGCCGAATGTTATAAGAAAAGAACTTGTAATACTGCCATCGGCAAGCCCGATGGTTCTGTTTTCTCTTGGGATAACTGTAAACGGTTCTGGAATCTGGCTTATGTATTCTTCACCTCTTCCGCCCAGATAACACAAAGCGTCAAGAAGAACTTCTGCTTCCATCTGCCTGACCTTATAAAATGCAAACTGAATATCAGGATTTTTTGTTTCATCTGTTGGAATCGGCGATTGTTGATATGTGCGGGAATTGAGAATGATTCTGCAGATATGTTTTATGTCATATCCAGATTTTACAAGCTCATCCTCCAGGGTTTTGAGCAAATCCTTTCCAATGGTTTCTTTTCCGTATGTATCATCAACAGGTGAAATAATACCCTGACCCATCAACCATGCCCACACGCGATTGACAATATTCTGGCTGAACCACTGATTCTGTGGAGAAATAAGCCAGTCTGCAAATATCACACGCCCGTCCTGTTCAGGGTAAACATCAACTGTTTTTCCATCAAGAAAGGTTGCCCTGAATCTTTTTGCAGGTGCAGGATTCAAATATACTATCTCTTCCTTCCATTCCAGCGTTTTTTTATACGCCACACGAGAAAAAAACATGGATAAATTTTCCTGTTGCTGTCCACTTAATTTTTCAAAATCAATACCCATAAATGTCTGAGCCACAGCTTTTGCAATTGATTGAGGACTTCTGCCCTGAATTGCCCTGTAAAAATTTACCGCTGGAACCCTGAAATTGCTACCGCTTGAAGTGAGGAGTTCTCTCGCAAATTTATCGTATGGCAGATTTTGCTTGATTTTTTCATAAATCCAGCGATGATAAGCCTGGACAGCATTTGGCCATAGATTTATTGGATATTCAGACTTTACCCTCAGTATATCGGCCCACTTCATTGTCCAGTAGAGTGCAAAATCATCTTTTTCAAATAATTTTTCTATAAGGATCTTGCGTCTGTAAGGACTTCTATCATTAATAAAACCATCAATTTCTTCAGGGGTTGGCAATCTACCGACAAGGTCAAGGTAAACACGTCTGACAAAAACATAATCCGAACACTGGTTTCTCATTTTTGCATTAAATCTGCTAAGGATGGTATTTATCTGGGTGTCAACAATATTTTCAGGTATACTCCAGTTTTCGTCTTCATATGGTTTTACAGCACCAGTGGCTATCTGAGAGAAGCCATTGAAAAAGGATACAAGAAATGCAATCGCTGTGATTTGAAAAATCATATATATTTTGCGGGGACATTTAAATTTTTTGTTCACAAGCCTCCTGTACACAAGTATAGCACAATCAGGTTTCTGTTTCATCTGTTTTTCATCTTTTTGACGCTTGTTTTCGGTAGCAAGTTTATAGATGATATAATTATGAGTGAAAATCAAATCTTCCGGTTCTGAAATCATCTCTTCATGTTTGTGAAAGGAGGGGAAAATGGTTTATCCAAGATCTGTTATCGCAATAATTACAGTATTTGTTTTTTTCTGCTGTTATGATGTTTCAATTGCTGAAGTAAATGATGGCAAATCAGGAGACATTCTGAAGGTTGTTGAGACAAAAGACTGGAACGACCCATCATTTAAGTTCAATAATATCAGGGCGAACGATTCTGAAATCTTACTGAAAACGCAATTTACAGAACCTCCTGTTTTTGCTTTTGATCCCACTGAAGATGAAACAATTACCTGTATGAGGGAATATAAAGGTAAGCTTTATATTGGCTCATGCACTGCACCAGGATTTACAGATACAGGTTCAGTATTTGTTTATAATGTTGAACAGCATACATGGGAAAAAGCATTTCAGGTGAATGAACAGGGTCTGGTCAGGTTTGAGGTTTATAATAACATCCTATACATTCCAGGATACGATGCAAACGATGGTGGCTGGGATCTCGGTAATATTTATATTCATGACGGCAGCACATGGATTGAAAGACGAACTGTGCCCAGGGCCGTTCATACATACTCAATTGCAGTATACAGAGGGAAAATATATCTTTCAGCAGATATCTTTGATCAGCCGCCCAGCGGTGTTTCCCTGACCGGCGGAAGGGTTCCTATCTATGGAAGAGTTGTCAGTTCATCAGACAATGGTATTGTCTGGAGGGAAGAATACCGCGGACCAACCACAGGACAGGATATCGGGCTTATTACTGTGTTTAAGGATCAACTTGTATTGAATGCACGAGGAGATCTTGTTATCTTTGATGGAAAGATATGGAGATTTCTCAACAACGGTAATGCCGGATTCCTTTATGTTCTTGAGTATGCCTGCGATAAGGACCTTTTACTGATGGGAACACCTTTTGGCCTCTGTTATTATGACGGAAAAAGAACATGGAGGTCTTTAATCTTTAACTGGGGTTATATCCGAGGAATATGTAAAATGGAAGATTACTGGGTGTTCGCTCATTATACTTTGAGAGACGGTTATATCAATCTTGGTCCTGCTGGAATCCATAATTATCCTGCCTTGAAATACGGTTCAAACCGACCATTGTTCTGGGGAGATATTACAATTATTCCGAATGATGTTTTGATGAAGGACGCGGCGGCAGGTAGAGACCTTCTGGATATTGATACAAAAAAGTTATGGGCTACAAAAATCAGGATGTTTCAGACGAGCCACCTGCCTACTTCTATCTGTGTATGCAGGGGTCGTGTTTATATCGGAACACATCCAGAAGGTTTTGTTCTGGTACTTCCTGTTGCAAGAGAGGGATCTGTGGAATCTCCGATTTATACAATTTCCTCGCCAGGAACCTACAGTATTTACTGGGAATCAAAAACTCCGCCAGGAACAACTGTGAAATTTCAGATACGCACCGGTGCAACCAGAGAGTCTCTTTATAATGCCGAATTTGTCGGACCTGACAGAAGCGCAAAAACCTTTTTTGAAAAGCCTGGAGAGACTTTCAAACTTTCAGAAAAAACCTTTTTTCAGTACAGGGCAATTCTCACAACAGATGATAAAGCGAAAAGTCCATATCTTAAAAGTGTTAACATTTTAAAACAGGGATAATTTTTCGGATGTCAGAGGAAAAAATCGCAATAGTAAAATGTCCTGATTATGATATTAAGACTGTCAGGGCTGCAATTGAGAAGATTTTTGATCTTCTTGATCCTGATTTTCCTTCTGGAGTTCTGCTGAAACCCAATATGCTTTCAGCCAGACTGCCAGAGCAGGCGGTAACAACACACCCTGCAATTTTAGAAGTTCTATCAGAAATTCTGCCAGAACCCGTCTATATCGGTGACAGTCCTGCCAGCACACAGAGGTCAGTTGAACTGTGCTGGGAAGCATGCGGTTATAAAGAAGTTGCTACCAGAACAGGTGCAAAGCTTGTTAAGATTGAAGGCAAAAGCACAATTTTCAATCTCAAAATCGCAGGCAGAAACATTTCTTTCCCAGTTTCAGATTTTGCTCTGAGCAAAAAAATTTTCAATCTTCCGAAATTCAAGACCCACAATATCACTGTTCTTACTCTGTGTGTGAAAAATCTTTATGGTCTCATCCCCGGATATCCGAAAGGACTTCTTCATACAGAGTTTCCTGAACCAGAACTTTTCAATCAATTCATTGTTGAACTGTACAGATTATTGCAGGACAGAATTATTTTTAATCTTGTTGATGCTGTTGAAATAATGGATGGAAATGGTCCGGCCTCAGGAAGAAAAAGACATTTTGGCTATCTTATTGCCGGAAAAAATGCAGTATGTGTTGATTTTTTCTGTGCTATAAGCTCTGGATTGAAGATAACTCAGGTTCCATTTTTGAAAATCTACGAAAGACTGTACGGAATCCCTGAAATAAAGGTTGTCGGAGATAATCCTGAGATAATAAAAGATTTTCAGGCACCATCTTCATCAATCATCTTCAAAATGCAGGGTATGCCTGTGTTTTCAAAGCCATTGAAAAAACTTGCAGACCAGCTGAATATAGTTCCCGTGATAAAACATGCTCTGTGTGTAAAATGTATGGAATGCTACAGAATCTGTCCTGTGAAGGCAATCTCAACTGACTTGAAAATTGACAGGAAAAAGTGTATAAATTGTTTATGCTGTTTTGAGATTTGCCCTCACAGGGCAATAAAGGTGAAAAAAAGTTTGCTGGCAAAAATTATTCTACCTTAAAAATGGCTGGAAATCAGAGAGAAAGATGGGGTTCAAGGATAGGCGTGATTCTTGCTGTTGCAGGAAGTGCCATAGGACTTGGCAATTTCCTGCGATTTCCTGTTCAGGCGGTTAAAAACGGTGGTGGCGCATTTATCATCCCTTATCTTGTTTCTTTTATCCTGCTTGGTATACCTCTCATGTGGATTGAGTGGACTCTTGGCAGGTTTGGTGGAAGATTCGGTCATGGTACTGCGCCCGGAATGTTTCATAACATCGCAAACAAAAATAGATTCATAAAATATTTTGGTGTCATAGGAATATTCGGTCCAATCGCAATTTTTACATATTACACATACATTGAGTCCTGGCTTCTGGGTTACAGCTTCTTTTCTCTCACAGGAAAACTTTCTGCCTGTCAGGATCAGTCATTAATGGTAGCATTTCTTAAGGGTTATCAGGGCATAGAAAAAAACCAGTTTTTTTCTTCAATGGTTCCTGCCTATACATTTTTCATCCTGACATTTGCAATCAACCTATTGACTGTTGCAGGAGGAATCCGAAAAGGCATTGAAAAGGTATGCAAGTATGGGCTGCCGGTTCTTTTCATTCTCGGCATTGTGCTGATGATAAGGGTTCTCACCCTGCAGTCAATGTATCCAGAACATCCTGACTGGACCCCGTTGATGGGGCTTGGATTTTTGTGGAATCCTGACTTTTCAAGTTTGCTTGATGCGAAAGTCTGGCTTGCTGCAGCAGGACAGATTTTTTTCACACTGAGTGTTGGGATAGGAGTGATACTTACCTACGCAAGTTATCTGAAGAAAACCGATGATGTTATTCTATCGGGCCTTACAGCGGCTGCAACAAATGAATGGGTTGAGGTTGTTCTGGGTGGGAGTATTGCTGTTACCTCAGCGTTTTTGTTTTTTGGTCCGCAGGGAATAAAAACTGTTGCAGAAAGCGGAGCATTCAATCTTGGTTTTGTGGCTATGCCTCTTGCCCTGAATCATATTCCGTATGGCGCAATCTTTGGTTTTTTCTGGTTTGCTCTTCTGTTTATTGCAGGAGTTACCTCGTCAATTTCTCTTGCACAGCCGGCAATTGCATTTCTTGAAGATGAATTCAACATTGATAGAAAAAAGGCTGTTGTGATTTTTGGATGTGTTACTTTTGTTCTTTGCAATATGACAGTTTTCCTTCTTGGGAAAGGTTTTCTTGATGAGTTTGATTTCTGGGGAGGAACCTTTGCTCTTGTTCTTTTTGGGACAATAGAGGCAATTCTTTTTTCATGGGTTTTTGGAATAGACAGAGCATGGGATGAGATGCATGCGGGCAGTGATTTAAAACTTCCACATTTTTACAGGTTCATCATCAGGTACATTACTCCGCTTTTTCTCATTGTTATTCTTGTTTCATGGTTTATTAGAGAGGCAAAGGATGTTATTATGATGAAAAATGTGCCCTCTGAGATACTGCCATATATAATCTTTACGCGTTTTGTACTTTTTGCTCTATTTGTTTCAATAGCCTGGCTTGTTCATATTGCATGGAAGAGAAAAGGGAAAAAGGGGGTCTGATATGTACTGCAGAAACTGTGGTAAAGAACTTTCAGATAAGGCAGATGTATGCGTTGCCTGCGGAGTTGGAGCAGGAAAGGGGAATAAATTTTGTAGAAATTGTGGTTCCCCCACAAATCCTGATGCGCAGGTTTGTGTAAAATGCGGAGTAAAACTTGATGGAGAAGGAAAAGACTGGCTTGTTGCTGTTTTACTTTCAGCACTTGTCGGTGGTCTGGGAATCGACAGGTTTTACCTTGGTTATATTGGTCTTGGAATTTTGAAACTTCTGACTCTTGGTGGTTGCGGAGTCTGGTATCTGATTGATTTAATTCTGATAGTTACCAATAAAATGAAGGACGCAAATGGAAGGCCCCTTGTTAAAAAATAAGATTGAGCAGTTTGTATCTCTTGCCAGTTGCGAGGCAAGGCTTGTTGTGATTTTTGCAGGGATCTTATTTTTATCTTTTGTTGACCTGGCGTCTTTTAACCTTCCGAATATCTGTTTGTGGGAAAAAATTTTTGGATACTGCCCTGCAAAAGGAACAATGAGGGCTTTAAGTGCTTTTTTACATGGTAGGTTTTATGATGCTTTCAGTTATAATCTGAATGTTATTATCATTATTCCGGTTATTGCAGGAACTATCATTAAAGATCTGATAAAACTGATTAAGAAAGGACTGGTAAAATCATGAAACCAACAGGTTGGGTCCTCATGATATTGACATGGGGTTTTGCTACCTCGCTTCTTGTTTTCTGCCTCTGGAGAACAATCAAGAACAGAAGATGACTGCTATGGCTGGACCTTACTCATGGTTCTCTTGATTGCTTCATGGGTACTGTTAACCATAATATAGTTTTCTTCAATTTTCAATCTTTCATACACCCTTATTCCCCAGTGTTTTTTTAAAACCCAGAAGGGTAGACCCGAATAAACAACGGCAAAAATCCTTGGAGCAATCAAACCCGAACTTTCAGTAATGTCAATCTCCTTCATTATCCCAGGTATATAGCAGCCTTTCGCGTGAGTATCCGGCGGATTTTCAAGAATAACAGCATCAATCTGCTCATCAAAAATTGAATAGTAAAGACAGGCTCCAGAAGCCTCACCTGTTCCGAAAAGTATGATTCTGGTATTTCTACAATCAGGAAGGCTTCTGAAATATTCCACAATATATTTAAGATCGTTCATCCACATCATTACAGGCGTTATACCGGTGAGAGCGCCTGCTCTGTAAAGGCAATAGTTCCCCTGTTCCATGCATGCGGCATTTCTTCCGCAACCGCGTAATTCAACAAGCACCAGATTACAGTTTTCACAGGATCCAGCTATTTTTTCCCTCAGGCTACCGGTATCCTGTGTATAATCACCGATTGCAATAATTGTTTTTTTTGATGGATTTTTTGGAGAAAAACGTTCAATATAACATTCCATTCCTGCAACATTGCCCTGATATCTGGAAAAATTTCCTCCTTCTACTATCCAGTCAGAGACGTTTCTTATCTCGAGTTTTTCATTGCATCTTTCAAGCCAGTGAAATACATTTTTTTTCAGATCTTTTACTGCTTCAGAGCGTATGATTTCCCATTGCTGGCTGCTTGTCGGTAAATATCTTGTCTTTTGAATTGTAAGCAATTCCGGAAGCAGATTTAATCTGTTTGGCTGAGGCGGTTTACCATTAAAAATGGAAAGTTCTGGTTCAGGGATAATCTCATTGTTCAGACCAATATCAGGATGTTTTTCTCCCGCGATATATCTATCAAACCAGTCGTTTATCTTTTTAATAGACTCTTCTGAATAAGCGTGCGGGCCCGGATACTCAAAGAGTTCGCATTTTTCCTCGCATCCATACAAACTGTAAATCCTTTTAACCTTATTATGGACTGTTAAGTATTCATCTTTCAGAAAAAGATTATCCTGTGAAGCAAAACAGAAAAGTATTGGTCTTGGAGCGATCAAAGCTGAAAATTCACTTATATCCCTTTGAAAATTTCCAAGTGTATACATGCAATCGCAATGCTGAAACATGGTTCTTTTTCCAATCGCCCATTTGATCACACTTATTCCGCAGGAGGAAGCAACAGCCTTTATCCTTTCATCAGCAATAGCAAGAAAATGGCTGTGAGCACCGCCACCGGAAATACCTGTTGCTCCAATTCTTTCAGTGTCAACCTCTGGCATTTTACACAGAACATCAAGAGCGCGTATTGAATTCAGTATTTCGCTACCTGTTGAAATATAACCGAGTGAAATCCAGTCAAGGCGTTTTCCTGTATAAAGCCCATGATGGTCTCCATTATTTTCACTATGCCTGATTGTATCGAAAACAAGGCAGGCGTAGCCTCTTTTAGCCCACATAATTCCATGCTTTTGATACCAGAAAGTTCCAAGACCAGAATGACCGCAGGCATACAGAACAGCGGGCAATTTTTTTTCAGGCAAAGGATCAGGTAGATACAGATGACCGCTGCTGTAGCAATCCGGATAAAGCTGGTAAACAATTTTTCTGACAGTGAATCCGGGTTTTTTGATTTCTCCAACAATCTCGATTGATAAAGGACCGTCCTGTGAAAGATCAGAAAGTCCAACAGATAAGAAAAATTCATTTAACAGTTTCTTTTTTTCTTCCTGCCACTGTTTGAGATTTTTAATATCCTGAAGAGCTTTATCAGTTATTTCTGCTGCTTTATCCACATAATACTGCCAGAGAGTTTTGTTCATTGTTTCTCCTTGACCTTTTGATATTATTCTATTCAAGTTTGTATCTGTGTCAACCTGTGATTTGAAAAATACTGTAAGATGATTAGAATATTAAAATCAGTTAGATTCAATCAAGAAAGGAGAATATGATTGACAGTAAATTTTTGCACGGAGTAATTGGTGAAAAAGGTTTTCGCTTTACTGAAAAGCAGTTAGTTTCTTACGAGAAGTATGGAGAATCCACCAGAATCCGCACAAACTGCCTTTCGGGTGTTTGCATTGCTATGAAAACAAAATCAAAAAACATAGAGATGGAACTTGGTATAAAGGGCAGGGCAAGAAATTATATGGGATTTGATCTGGAGGTTGATGGAACAGTTGTTAAATCAATGAGAATAATGGATCTTACGCCCGAGATCAAGCAGTTAAAATTGAGCCTTTATCAGTTTGCTGATGAAAAGGAAAGGGAAATAAGATTGTATTTACCGGTTTCTGTTGAGGTTGAAATCATAAGTTTTTCGGCCACTGGAAAACCGTTAAAAAAACCGGAGAACAAAATTCTTTTTCTGGGAGATTCAATAACTCAGGGTATGGATTCTGTCAGTCCGATCTGCACATATCCCTGGGTGGTTGCCAGGATTCTCAAGGCGGATTTTATAAATCAGGGTGTTGGCGGCCATATTTTTGATGCTGACACCCTTGATGAAGATTTCCCGTTTATTCCTGATATCATCACTGTTTCCTATGGCGTTAATGACTGGAATAAAGATTTTTCAATCCGTCAGATGAAGCAGAATGTCTTATCTTATTTTGAAAAACTGAAAAAAATCTTTCCGGAATCAAAAATTTTTGCTATTACACCCATATGGACAGCAAGAGAAGATCAGAAAAAACAGGCAGGTTCGCTTCAGGATGTGAGAAAAATCATTAAGGAGATGGCAGAGAGAACAGGTTGTATTGTTATTGATGGACTTTCTCTTGTACCTCACAGCGGTTATTATTTTGTGGATGGAATTCATCCAAATGAAGCAGGCCATCTTATTTATGGAATTAACCTTGCGTGTCAGTTAAATAAATTTACTTC